>NZ_JBQLZR010000163.1:0-14612 GCF_052168375.1 Glycocaulis sp. | reverse complement strand
TTTGGCCATGGAGGTCACTCCGCCGGCTGGCCTGCAAGATTACGGCCCATGCCGTTGCAGGCAGGGCGCGCCGGTCTGCCATCCGTCCCTTTGGCGGATGGCGCGCTGATCCCTGTAGCGATCAGTCTTGCGCCTGTCTGCGCCTGTTGTCGACGGGATTTACTCCGCTGCCATGGCGAGCTTCTGCCCGGCGCGGATCAGGCGGCCCGGGCGGGCCTTGGTCACCTTGTCATCGCGTACCACGACCTCGCCCGACACGATCGTCGCCCGGTAGCCGCTTGCCCCTTGCAGCAGGCGCTGACCGCCCGCCGGCAGGTCAGCCACCATGTGCGGAGCCTCCAGCTTCAGATTGGCCAGATCAATGACATTGAGGTCAGCCTTCAGGCCCGGCCTGATACGGCCCCGGTCGGTCAGGCCGAGGAAGTCAGCAATGTCGGCAGAGAGCATCTGTACCGCGCGCGGCAGGGCGATGCGCTCGCCGCGTGTGCGCTCCTGCGTCCAGTATTTCAAGAGATAGCTGGGGAAGCTGGCATCGCAGACCGTGCCGACATGCGCCCCGCCGTCTGAAAGCCCGATCAGGGCCTGCGGATGGCGCATCATGGTGAGCACGTTGTCGTAGCTCATCTCGGTGTAATTATAGATCGGCAGGTAGATCAGCTCGCGTCCGTCGCGGGCGATGACGGTGTCATAGAGCTCTTCCCAGACCGATACGCCGCGGGCGCGGGCACGCCCGGCAATCGATTGCTCCCCGGATTGCTCGTAGTCGGGATCGTCCGACAGCATGAAAAGCTTTTCGGCCACGAACTCCATGGCCTCCAGCATGACATCGGCTATGGGAGGCACCGAGGAACCTTCCACCGATACCTTGTCTGGCTTTTCAGAGAGGATTTGCGCCTTCACGGCCTCATCCTTCATCCGCGCGACGCGCTCTTCCAGCGGCAGATGGGCGATGGCCTTGTAGGATGGATGGCCCATGAAGGGGTGGAAGGTGCATTGCAGGCCGAGGAACACGCCGATGGCACGCGGCGCGACCTGGACGCGCATGTCGACGCCTTCAACGTTTAGCGCCTCGACGCCTTTCAGGATGTCGCGCCACTGATTGGGGGCGAGGTCGCGCTGCATGAGGGAGATGGAGGCCGGACGTCCGCCGCCAGCCTTCACATATTTCTCCACAACCTCCCACTCTCTGGGGAAGGCCTCTTCAGAGCGTTGCAGGTCGAAATCGGATACCGCCTGGAGCACGCCATGGGTCAGGCCGTGAAAGGCTTCTGCAATGCCGGTCAGTTCCTTTGTGGTTGCCTCCGAGGCCGGGGTCCATTCCCCGTCCGCGGTGCGGTGCAGGTCGGAACGGCCGGTTGAAAAGCCGATGGCGCCGGCTTCCAGTGCCTCGCGCACCAGCTTCCGCATCAGGGCAATGTCCTCGTCGGAGGCCTGTGCATCGAAGCTCGCCCGCTCGTCCATGACATAGACCCGAAGCGGGTCGTGCGTGATCATGGCGGCGATATCGAGTGTGCGCGGTGTGGCTTCCAGCGCGTCGAGATAGTCCGGAAAGCTCTCCCAGTTCCATTTCAGGCCTTCATGGAGCGCGGTGCCGGGAATGTCCTCGACACCCTCCATCAGCCGCACCAGCCGGTCATGGTCGGACGGGCGCACCGGTGCAAAGCCGACACCGCAATTGCCGACAATCGCCGTGGTGATGCCGTGACGTATGGAAGGCTCCATCCGGTCGTCCCAGGTCGCCTGCCCGTCATAATGGGTGTGAATGTCGATAAAGCCCGGCGTGACGATGCATCCCGATGCATCGATAGTTTCGCGGGCCTCGCCCAGCCCGGTGCCCACGGCTGTAATGCGGCCATTATCGATGACGATGTCGGCCTTTACCGGCTCGCCGCCATTGCCGTCATGAATGAGGCCGTTCACGATCTTGAGCTGGTGGGTCATGGGCGTCTCCTCCGTCTGCCTGTCTTATGGGCTCCTGAGGGCTCAAGCAGGCTTGTTTTGCCAATGGTCCGACAGGCGGAAGGCATAGGCAAGCCCCAGCCCGGATATCAGGTGCCAGATACCCCAGACGGCGATGATGGCGGCAGCACCGCCCAACCCGCCCATGGCGCCCAGAAGAATGACCAGGCCGAGGCCGGAATTCTGGATGCCGATCTCGATCGTCATGGCGCGGCGTCCGCGCCGGTCAAAGCGCAGCGCCCAGCCGGCGGCGTAGCCCAGAAGCAGAGCCAGCGCATTGTGCAGGATCACGATGGGCAGGATCGCCACCGCGCCCATCAGGAGCAGGTCGGCATTGCCGGCAAGACTGCCAAGAATGATCGCGACAAGGATCGCCATGGCGAGGATCGACATGACCGGACGCAGGCGCCGGGCAATGCCCGGCGCACGGGCGGCGACCACCATGCCAAGGATCAGCGGGACAGCGAGCATCACCATCGTCTGAAGCACGAAGGGCAGGGCGTTAACGTCGAGTGTCTCCACCAGAGCCCGTGTCGGCGGGTAGAGACCGCTCCAGAACAGGATGGAGACCGGTGTGGCGAGCGCCGCCAGCAGGCTCGAGGTTGCAGTCAGAGACACAGACAGCGCGGTATCGCCCCGGCCCAGATGGGTAAAGAAGTTCGAGACATTCCCGCCGGGGCAGCAGGCGACGACGATCATGCCGAGCGCGATTGAGGGCTGCGGACCTGTGATTGTCACCAGCGCCAGCGTGGCCAGCGGCAAGAGCAGGATTTGAGTGATGGCCGCACCGGCAAACTGGATGGGCCGGCGGGTCAGCGCCACGAAGTCCTCGACCTTCAGGGTCAGTGCCACCGCAAACATGATCACTGCCAGGCTGACCGGCAACACGCTCTGGAAGACCGGTCCGAGGCTCAGCTCTATCGCGTCAAGATTGGCCGGGTCGGTCATCGCGCATTCCTGGAATCTGGCCTGAAACCGGTCAGGGCCGGGCCGGCACAATGGACGCGAGCGCCCCCGGCTGTCGAGGGCGGCAATGCGCCCTTTAACCTTGAGACCGGACAGGGCATGCTGGCGCAAACTCCGCTAAACCCTTGGGAGGGCGTTATAATGTTACGTTTCTGGACTCTGGCAGCGGCCACTGCCCTGCTTGCTGCCTGCGGTCAGCCCCAGCCTGGCGAAACGTCTGGTGAACCGGCTGAGGATACAAGTGTCGAGACCTCTGCTCCGGCAGAGCAGGCTGAGATGCAGGAGGCTTCCGCCGATGCCGGTGCGTGGCCACCCGTTGGTGAGACCAGTGCGGCGATCACGGCCGAGGACCTCCATTTCCGCATCGCGACGCTGGCCGATGACCGGTTCGAGGGCCGCGCTCCGGCAGCGGAAGCGGGCGAGCGCTCCGCACAATGGATTGCGGACGAGCTGGCCCGCGTTGGCGTGCAACCGGCCGGGACCGAAGGCTGGTTCCAGCCTGTACCGCTGATCGAGGCGACCCTGGATGAAGGCAATTCGCGCCTCGATATCTCCGTCAATGGCGGGCCGATGGGCCTCTCCATGGGTGAGGACATTGTCTACTGGAGCCAGAACCCGGAAGAACAGGTTTCCATCGCCGATACCGAGCTGGTCTTTGTCGGCTATGGCGTCGTCGCGCCCGAATATGGCTGGAACGACTATGAGGGCCTCGATGTCGAGGGCAAGACCGTGGTCATTCTCGTCAATGATCCGGGCTACGCCCAGCCGGATGCCGGCCGCTTCAATGGCGAGGCGATGACCTATTACGGGCGCTGGACCTACAAGTATGAAGAGGCGGGCCGTCAAGGTGCGGCGGGCGCCATCATCGTGCACCAGACCGAGCCGGCCAGCTATGGCTGGGACACGGTCGTGGCGTCGTGGACGGGTCCGCAATTCACGCTCGACATGCCCCCGTCCGATCTCGTCCCCGTTCAGGGCTGGATTCATCTGGATGCGGCGCGCGAGCTGTTTGCCGAAACGGGTCAGGATTTTGACGCGCTCGCCGAAGCGGCTGCAGAGCCGGGCTTCCAGCCGGTAGCGCTGGAAGGCGCGACGATGAGCGCCGAGCTCAATACCAGCCTGCGCCGCCTGACCTCGAACAATGTTGTCGGCATGGTGGAGGGGTCGCAGGCTCCCGATGAATACGTGCTGCTGATGGCGCACTGGGACCATCTGGGCGTGCGCCTGAACTTTGCCTCTGACGACCGCATCTATAACGGCGCTGTCGACAATGCGACCGGCACGGCGGCCATCATGGAAATGATGGAAGCGTTTGCTCTGGGCGAGCAGCCGCGCCGCTCGGTTCTGTTCGTGGCCGTCACCGCCGAGGAACAGGGCCTTCTGGGCTCTGCCTGGTATGCCGCCAACCCGACCGTGCCGCTCAACCAGATCGTGGCCGGTCTCAATATTGATGGCGAATTGCCGGTCGGCCGCACCGAGGACGTGGTCGTCGTCGGTTTTGGGGCCTCCGAGATCGAGGACATCCTGCGCGAGGAAGCCGATGCTCAGGGTGGACGCTATCTTACCGCCGATCCCAATCCGGAAGCGGGTTATTTCTATCGCTCCGACCATGTGAGCCTGGCGCGCGTGGGCGTGCCGATGCTCTATGCCGGTGGTGGTTCGGTGCATCGCGAGCTTGGCCGGGAGCATGTCGAGACGGCGGCGCTTGCCTATCGCATGAACCGCTACCATCAGCCGGGCGATGAGTATCGCGCCGACTGGGATCTGTCGGGGCAGGAAGAGGACGCCCAGCTTCTCTATTCTGTCGCCCGCCGGATCGCTGACAGTGATGTCTGGCCGAACTGGTATGAAGGCAACGAATTCCGCGGCCTTCGCGACGCGATGATGGAAGAGCGCTAGGACGCGCCTTTCCATTTTCACGGGCAATCAGGCCCCGTCCCGTCTCCGGGGCGGGGCCTTTTCCTTTCACGCTGCACAGCGCGCAAGAAACAGAATGACGGAGGCGGGTGCACAGGAGTAAGAGCGCAAGCCATGACCCAGCCTGCCAACCCTCCCGCCGCGCCCCTCCCGCCCGCATCGCCGGAAAGCGGGCGTCTGGATGCCGGACGCGCCGGTGCCGCAGCGCTTTCGGCCTATGTGATCTGGGGGCTGTCAGCGGCATTCTACAAGTTTCTGGGCTTTGCCAGCGCGACCGAGATCGTCCTGCACCGCGCGGTATGGTCGGTGCCGCTTCTGGCCCTTCTGGTCTGGATGGCGGGCCGTGCGCCATCTGCCTGGCGTGTCATGGCCGACCGCCGGGCGCTTGCCACCCTGCTCCTCAGCGCCATCCTGATCGCGTCCAACTGGTGGGTCTTTGTCTGGGCGATCAATGCCGATCGCGTGCTCGACGTGTCGCTGGGCTATTTCATCAATCCTTTGATGAATGTCGCGGTTGGCGTGTTCATTGCGGGCGAACGCTTCGGCCGGGCGCGCATGATTGCCGTGGCTCTGGCCGTCATTGGCGTGGTGAACCAGATCATCGCGGTCGGCGAAATTCCGTGGATCGGGCTGTTCCTCGCCGCTTCCTTCACCGCCTATGGCTATATCCGCAAGACCATCTCCACCGATGGCCGCGTCGGCCTGTTCTGGGAGACGCTGATCATATCGGTGCCCTCCCTCATCGCCCTCCTCTTCATCGAGGCATCGCCGGAGGGGCGTTTCCTTGCCGGGCCCTATGAGGCCATCATGCTGATCCTGACCGGACCGATGACGGTGGCTCCACTCCTCCTCTTCATCATCGGCGCGCGGGGCCTGCATTTTGCCACGATCGGCCTGTTGCAGTTCGTTGCGCCGACCTTGCAGTTCACCGTCGGCCTTATCTGGGGGGAGGCCTTCACCTTCGCCCATGCCATCACCTTCGCCTTCATCTGGGCGGGGCTGGCCGTCTTTGCCCTTGATCTCCTAAGCTCCCGAAAACGCGCCATCGCGAAGGAGAGCTAGATGACCCATCCGCCCATGCCGCCTGCGCGCCGGATCAATGCCGGCGAGGTGACATTGTCGGTGCACGAGGCCGGGCCGGAGACGGGCTTGCCCGTTCTGCTGCTGCATGGCTGGCCGGAGCTGGCCATGTCCTGGGCTGCCCAGATCGAGGCTCTCGCCAATGCCGGCTACCGGGTGATCGCGCCGGATAATCGCGGCTTTGGCGCGTCCGACGCGCCAGAGGCAGTCGAGGCCTACGGTATCGACAATCTGGTGGGCGACATTTCAGGCCTGCTCGATGCGCTGGGCATAGAGCGCGCCGTGATGGTGGGTCATGACTGGGGCGGCATACTGATGTGGCATGCTGCCTGCCTGATACCGGAGCGTTTTCTGGGCGCGGTGGGTGTGAACACGCCCCATCTGCCGCGCGGTGCCCGCCCTCCGCTGGACGTGTTCCGCGAAATGGGCGGCGAGGAGCACTATATCGTCCGCTTTCAGGATGAGGCCGCCGATAGGCTCTTTGCGGGCCGCGAGCGCGATTTCTTCGACTTCGTGTTCGGCGCCCCGCCGCCGTCTGGCGATCTTGCAAAGCTGCCACCGTCAATCACGCACCTTCCCGCCCGCTTCGAGCGTTTTGTTGCGCGTGGCGGTCTGAAATCAGAAGAGGATGTGGTCGTGCCGGGCGATGCCCGCATCCACTATGCCGATATCTATGCCCGCACGGGCTTTCGCGGCGGCATCAACTGGTACCGCAATTTCGACGCGAACTGGGAGCGGATGGGCGGTGTCGACCACCGGCTTTCCATGCCGTGCCTGATGATTTCCGCCGAGTGTGATTTCATGCTGCCGCCCAAGCTCACCGCCTGGATGCCGGCGCTCTGTTCCGATCTTGAAATGCATGTGATCGAGAACATTGGCCACTGGACACAGTATGAAGACCCCGGCGCGCTCAACGCCCATCTGATCGACTGGCTGGAGCGGCGTTTCTGAACCTCAGGTGCGCACCGCGCAGGAAAGCGCCGACGGGGTGAACAGGGTGTCTACCGGAGAGCTGGCTGCCTCGTCCTTCGGGCGCAGAAGGTAGAATTCAGCGGCAAACCAGCCTGCTTCCTCCATGGCGAGGGGTTTGCGCCCCACCTCGCGCAGGCGGCCAAGTGCGCCCGCGCGCTCCGCATCATCGGTGAACTGACGCTGGGGGAAGAGCGCGCCTTCCAGCTTTTCGGTGACATAGCCGAAGGGCTCCATCGCGGCGGCAATATCGTCCATCGGGAACTGGCGCAGCACGAAAAGCGCCATCCAGGGCAGCTGGCCGGAAACGGCCTGCGCAATGCGGGTAAACGTTGGTGCGCCGACATAGCCGACAGCTCCGGTGGAAATCACGATATCGCTATGGGCAAAGACGCGGGCCTCGTCATGTTCCGGAGGCAGGCCGTCTGACGCGTCCTCCAGATTGCAGGCGAGCCCAAAATCAAGCAGCCCGGCGGCCCGGGCGTAGGCTATCGCCGGGTCTGACGTGTCGAGCCCGGTGAAAACCAGATCGTCGATCAGGGGAAAGCTGCGATACCAGGACTTGTCCTCGGCCAGCAGCGCGTCCGTCTCCATCCCGTTGATCAGCCGGGCGGTGTAGTGGGCGTGCAGGCGCGAGACAGATAGCGGAAACTTGTGAAGCGCCGCATTGATCCCGTAGGAGCAGCCGACATCAGTGACCTGCAGGCGCTCAAGCTGGCGGGTGGCGCGCAGGCGATCATAGCATTCACGAAATACAGGCGCCGCGCATTCGGCAATCATGTAATTGTGCTTGCACAGGCGATGAAAATAATATCGCGGATCATCTTGCGTATAGATGTCGTCAAACGAAGCCTTTCCCGTCTCATCGATGGAGACGGGATTATTATTGTCGAGCATAATGGGATGTCCCCGCAGCTTTTGCGCGCTGCGGAGACTATCAGACCGGCGTAAATGCCTCAACCGTAGCCGGGCAAATACTTGAAAAATGAGAGGCGGTGCTAGTCGTCTTCGCCGAGGTCCGGCACGGCGACAGCATGGAAGCCCGCATCGACATGGAGCACTTCGCCAGTGCAGGAATGGCCAAGGTCGGACAGCAGGTAGAGCGCCGCGCCGGCCACGCCTTCCATGCGGGTGTCCTCTTTCAGCATCGACCAGTCCTTGCCGGTCTTCATCAGCGTGCGGCCACCGGATATGCCAGCCATGGCGAGCGTGCGCATAGGGCCGGCCGAGATGGCATTGACGCGGATGCCCGACGGGCCAAGATCGCGCGCGATATAGCGGGTGCAGGCCTCGAGAGCCGCCTTGGCAACGCCCATGACATTGTAGTTGGGGACGACACGCTCAGAGCCGAGATAGGTCATGGAGACCATGGCGCCGCCATCGGGCATCAGGGCGCTGGCGCGCTTGGCCGCATCGACGAAGGAGAAGGCCGACACGTCCATGGCCCGCTTGAAGCCTTCGCGCGTCGTGTTGTGGGTGAAGGAGCCTTTCAGCTCGTCCTTGCCGGCGAAGGCAATGGCGTGGACGAGGAAGTCCAGCTTGCCCCACTTTTTCTCCAGCGTGGCAAAGCACGCATCCATCGAAGCATCATCCGTCACATCGGCGGTGACCATGAAGGGTTCGCCGCCCAGGCTCTCCACCAGCGGACGTACGCGCTTCTCCAGCTCTTCACCCTGGTATGAGAAGGCAAGCTCGGCGCCCTGCGCGGCAAGCTGCTGGGCGATGCCCCAGGCAATCGAGTTCTTGTTGGCGACGCCCATGACAAGCCCGCGCTTGCCCTTCATCAGATTGCCGGCCGGAAAAACACTGTCGCTCATGGGGTCTATCCCTCCCGAAATTTCTGGTCGTGCCGATCACGCGAATCCGTGCCGGCAGACACCTGTTTCCCGTCGAATAGCGGATAGGGGCTGCGGCGTCGAGCCGCAGACGTGTCAGCAACCCGGTCATCATGACGCCAAATTGATCGGTGCATGATGGCTCGCACGTCTGGTCAGGACCGGCAGATCATGCCAGCGTTTCGGACTGAACCGCGTGTGAGGGGCCTTTGGCCTGTATCCCGGAAGACTGAGGACTGAACTTGAACAGAATTGTTGCCCGCCCCCGTTCCGAAGCCATCGAGAAAAGCTGGGGCAATCTGGACTGGACCAGCGTCTTTGCCGCGCTGATCTATCCGGCCATCGGTGTTGTCGGCATGATCGGAGCCATCGTGCTCGGCCTCGCCCTGGAAGGGCTTGCCTTCCACTGGTGGTATGTTCCGCTCGCCATGGCCGTTGGCGCCGTGACGCTTGTCATCTGCAATTTCGGCATCGGTGTGCTGCACCGTGTCTGGCAGCACCGTTCCGGCGAGCTGAAATGGCCTGCCCAGATGCTGACCGCGCTCAATTGCGTTGTCGCCATGCAGGGCCGGTTCAAGGACTGGATCAACTACCACTCCCAGCATCACCGGCTGTCCGACAAGCCCGGTGATCCGCACAATCCGCACGAAAGCAAGGTCTGGGCGTGGTTCGGCTGGATCATTTTCCGCGATCCCAACGATCTGGAGCGCCCGCTGGCCATGTGGCTGCGCGACATGCCCGGCGTGAAATGGGTGGACCGGCACTATAACTGGCTCTCCCTGCTCGTTCACCTCGTCATCCCGGCTGCAATCTATCTCGCGGTGTTCCTGTCGGGCGGCTCGATCCTGCTGACCTTCCTCCTGCATGCAGCGGCCGTCACCGCACGCGGCGTGCAGTTTCACGCCACCACGCTGGGTGTGAACGTGTTCGGTCATCTGAAGACCCCGGCCTGGCTAGACTGGACGCTTGCCCTGCTGACAGGTGGCGAGGCGATCCACGACCATCACCACGAGCATCCGCAAAGCGCCCTGCACCTGCCGCGCAAGGGGCTGATCAACCGGGTGGTTGATTATAACGGCACCCTGCTCCTGCTGTTTGAGAAGCTCAAATGGGCGAGCGACCTGAAGATCGCGCCGCAATTTGCCGCGCAGCCTGTGCTGGCGCGCAACTGAGCCTGCGCAGTCTTGCCGCGCATCACACCGGTGCGCGGCGGGATTTCGCCCGGGGAAGGCTTGCTCTAAACAGGTGTCAGGCTGACACCTGACAATTAGGGGCTATCCATCCGTGCACGAGAATTTCCGCCGTTTTGCTGCGTATAATGCCTGGGCCAATGCCCGGCTTTACGATGCGGCAACCGCGCTGAAGGACACCGAGCGCAAGAAGGATGTAAAAGCCTATTTCCGCAGCCTGCACGGCACGCTCAACCATCTTCTGGTGGCGGACCGGATCTGGCTCAAACGCCTGACCGGCGAAGGCGATGCGCCTGCCCGGCTTGATACCCTTCTCTACGAAAACTTTGCCGAACTGCGAGAGGCCCGCGAGGCCGAGGATGAGCGCCTCGTGGCCTATGTGGCGGGCCTCGAGGGTCAGGACTTCAACGCTCCAGTACGCTACGGCAATACGCGCGGGGAGAGCAAGGAATTGCCGCTGGGGGTGATCCTCGCACACCTGTTCAATCACCAGACCCATCACCGGGGGCAGGCGAGCCACATCTTGCGACAGCTCGGTGTCGCCGAACCGCCTTCTCTCGACCTGCTCTATTTCGCGCTGCCGTCTGCCTGATATCGGTCAAGCCAGCGCGTGATACGCTTGGCGTTCACACCGAAATCGTAATGCCCCATCAGCGCGCGCGAATAGATCGCGAGGGCATGCTGGCCGGGTGCCATTTCAAAGACTGTGGCCGTGATGAGATCACGAAAGCCCCATACGGCGCTCTTCTGCTCGAACTCCACCTGCAAGCCGTCCTGACGGGTCATTTTCGTGCGTGGATCGGCAAGCCCTGCCTTGATGAGGCGGTCCAGCAGTTCTCGGCCCGGTGCGGGTTCAGCCTGCAGGCGCAGATGCGGCTCGGTCCGGGCCTCAAAGCCTTGCGGAAGGACCAGATACCAGTTCGGCCTGGCGGGCGGCTCGAGCGCCGAAAAGTCCAGCGGAAACCTGTCACGCGCCGTCATCGTGCCTCTCCTGCAGCAAATAGGTGGCTGGCGGCGTCATTTTGCGCCGCAGCGGGATGACAGGAAGTCCTGTGCGCCCTAAACAGCATACAATATCGCATGTTCCTGCCCGGCAACCGGATTTCCTCGATCATGACCTCGCCTGCGCTCGAAGTAAGTGGCCTCAGCAAGACATTCGGCGGCTTTCCGGCCGTGCGTGATGTCAGCTTCACCGTTCCGGCCGGTTCCATCACCGGCTTTCTGGGTCCGAACGGGGCTGGCAAGACGACAACCTTGCGCATGTCGCTGGGCGTGATCCGGCCCGATACCGGCCATGCGCTCCTGTTCGGCCAGCCGCCGACCCTGAAGACGCTTGACCGGGTGGGCTTCCTGCCCGAGGAGCGCGGTGTCTACCGCAAGATGACCGCCGAGCAGGTGATTGCGCTGTTTGCGCGCCTTAAGGGCGTGCCGGCAGGCGAGGCCCGCAAGCGCGCAAAAGCCGCGCTGGAGCGGTTCGGCCTTGGCGCCAGCGGGGGCAAGAAGATCAAGGAGCTTTCCAAGGGCATGGCCCAGAAGGTCCAGATCATCGCCGCCATCATCCACGAGCCGGACTTCATCATCCTGGACGAGCCGTTCTCCGGTCTGGATCCGGTGAACCAGGCCATGCTGGAGGATGTCATCCTCGAGCAGGCAGAAGCCGGGCGCACAATCCTGTTCTCGACCCATGTGATGGCGCAAGCCGAGCGTATCTGCGACCGCATCGTGCTGATGGCGCGTGGCCAGAAAATCTTCGACGGCAATGTCGAGGAAGCGCTGGGCGTTGTGCCGCGTCTCGTCACGATCGGGGTCGACTCCGACGATGATCTCAGCGCGCTGCTGTCGCGCTTTGGCGAGGTGACACGCCTTGAAAAGGATATGGACGGAGCCACGATCTGGCAGATCGCCCTCTCTCCCGGTGCAGACCCGCAGCACGTCCTGAGGGCCTGCGTGGAGGCCGGGGTCCGGCTGACCCGCTTCGAGCCGGTGCGCCCGCACCTGCACGATGCCTTTGTCCAGCTGGTCTCTGCCAGCGATACCGCAGCTGCTGCCGGAGGCCGTTAAGTCATGCGCGCCATCTACCTGATCGCCCGCCGGGAATATCTCTCCTATGTCGCGACATGGGGTTTCTGGATTTCTCTGGCTTCCGTTCCGCTCTTCATGCTGGTCGGCGCCGCCATCCCGGCTCTCGTCCAGTCGGCCCAGCCGGTGCGCCACTATGTGATCATCGACGAGACGGGAGAGGGGCTCGATACTGTCATCCAGGGCGCCATCGAGGCGGAGCGCCGCTCCCAGACACGTGCAGCCCTCGAAGCGGCGGCCATTGTCTCGGCAGATGCAGCCACACGCGAACAGGCGCTCGCCGCCTTCGATGCTGACCCGGTCGGCCTTGACGGGCTGGATGAGGCGCTGGCCATTCTCGGCATGGAAGACAGTGCCGGCATGATCGCGTCGACCAGTGGCAATCTGGTCCGTGTGGATGCCCCCGCCCGCACGATTGATGAATTGCGCCCCTATCTGACGGGTGATCAGCGCGTTTCAACGCCCGATGGCCCGCGTGACCTCTTTGCCGCCGTCTTCCTTGCCCGTGAGGCAGGCGAAGAGCTTCCCGTCATCAATTACTACTCGGCCAATGTCACTGAGCAGAGCCTTTCCAGCGCCGTGCGCCGGGCCTTGCGTGACCATGTGCGCGAGCAGGCCCTCGCCGCGCGTGGTCTCGACCCGCAGGAAATCCGCGAGCTGTCCTCGCTCGAACCGGAAATGCGCAATCTCAATCCCGCCACTGTTGATGACAGCGAGGTCGGCGCGGCGGATCTGGCGCCGTTCATCGTGGCCGTGGTGCTGGCCATCCTTTTGTGGACGGCCATCTTCTCGGTCGCCAACATGCTTCTGACCAGCCTGATCGAGGAAAAGGGCGGCAAGATCATCGAGCTCTTGCTCTCCACCGTGCGCGTGCGTGATCTGCTGATCGGCAAGCTTCTGGGCGTAGCCGCCGTCTCCTTCACCCTGTTTGCCGTCTGGGGCCTTATCGGCACGACGCTGATGCTGATTGCCGGCACCTTCCTGCAAGGCATGGACCCGGAGATTGCGGGCTTCATGGGCGAGGCAGTCCAGCCTGGCCTTTTCATTGCCGCGCTCGGCTATTTCCTCGTCGGGTATCTGATGTATGGCGCGATCTTCCTCGCGCTCGGTTCGCTGTGCGAGACGCTGCAGGATGCGCAGTCCCTGATGAGCCCGCTCATCCTGGTCCTGATGCTGCCCTTGATGATCCTCGTCTTTGCCATGCGCTCGATCGATTCCGTTGCCGTGCAGATCGTCTCGTGGGTGCCCATCTGGACGCCCTTCGGGATGATTGCCCGCCTGCCGTCCGAACCGCCGCTCTGGGAGATTGCAGGTACGACGGCGGTGATGGTGGCAACGCTGCTTCTGGTGGTCTGGGGCGCGGCCTCGGTCTTCCAGCAAGGCGCGCTCGGCCACGCCAATGCGGATTCGGTCAAGCGCATCCTGTCGCGCAAGAAGCCCTCCAAGGATGAGGAATAGGCCGCCATGGTCCTGACACCCGGCGAACCCTTCTACCGCGAGCGCCGCCTTCCGCCTTATGTCTTCGCCGAGGTGAACCGCATGAAGGCGGCCTGGCGCAAGGAGGGGCGTGACATCATCGATTTCGGGATGGGCAATCCCGACCTCGCGCCCGCGCCACACATTATCGAGAAGCTGAAAGAGGTCGCTGCCGATCCGCGCGCGCACCGCTATTCGGCCAGCCAGGGCGTGCCGGCACTGCGCCGCGCCTTTACGCGCTATTACGAGCGCCGCTTCGATGTCGGCCTGAATGCCGAGACCGAGGTGTGCGTGACGCTCGGTTCCAAGGAGGGCCTCGCCAATCTGGCTCAGGCCATCACGGCGCCCGGCGATGTCATCATCGTGCCGGACCCGTCCTATCCGATCCACATGTTCGGCTTCATCATCGCGGGCGCTGCGGTGCGTGCGGTCAGCTTCAACTCGCCCGAACAGTTTCTTGCCGACGCGGTGACCGCCTGCAAACGCTCTGTCCCGGCCCCGTCCGCAATGGTGCTGAACTTTCCGTCAAACCCGACGGCGCAGGTTGTCGATCTCGATTTCTACCGCGAGGCGGTCAAGGTCGCCAAAGCCAACGATATCGTACTCATCTCCGACCTTGCCTATTCGGAGATCTATTTCGACGGCAATCCGCCGCCCTCCATCCTGCAGGTCGAGGGCGCGCGAGATGTGGCGGTGGAGTTCACCTCCATGTCGAAAACCTACTCCATGCCGGGCTGGCGCATCGGCTTCGCCGCTGGCTCTGCGCGCCTCATCGCTGCGCTGAAGCGCGTCAAATCCTATCTCGACTACGGCGCTTTCACGCCTGTCCAGATTGCCGCCGTGGCAGCGCTGGACGGACCCCAGGACCATGTCGCCGCTGCCCGCGAGATATACAAGAAGCGCCGCGACGTGCTGGTGGAGAGCTTTGGCCGGGCAGGTTTCGACATTCCCTCACCGCCCGCAACCATGTTTGCCTGGGCGCCGATCCCGGAGCGCTTTGCTTCCATGGGATCTGTGGAATTTGCCAAGGACCTGCTGGACAAGACCGGTGTTGCGGTCGCGCCGGGCCTCGGCTTTGGCGAGCGCGGCGACACCCATATCCGGCTTGCGCTGGTCGAGAACGAGCAGCGCATCCGTCAGG
>NZ_JBQLZR010000162.1:0-7283 GCF_052168375.1 Glycocaulis sp. | reverse complement strand
GGCGGCGGCTCGCCGGGCTTGCGGCCCGTCAGGTAGCGCGAATAGTTCTCCATGCCGTTGCAGCTGCCGGTGGCCTCCAGCATCTCGATATCGAACTGCACGCGCTGGGCGAGGCGCTGGGCCTCGAGCAGCTTGTTGTTGGCTTCCATCCATTCCAGGCGCTCTGCCAGCTCCGCCTTGATATGGGTGATCGCCTGATTGAGCGTCGGGCGCGGGGTGACATAGTGGGAGTTCGCGTAGACGCGCACTTTTTCGAGGCTCGCCACCGCCTTGCCGGTGAGGGTGTCGAACTCGGCAATCGCCTCGATCTCGTCTCCGAAAAAGCTGATCCGCCAGGCGCGCGCGTCATAGTGGGCGGGGAATATCTCCAGCACATCGCCGCGCACCCGGAACGTGCCGCGCGTGAAGGCGGCGTCATTGCGGGTGTATTGCAGGGCGGTCAGCTGGCGCATGATCTCGCGCGGATCGGCCATGTCTCCGACTTTGAGGTCGAACACCATGGCGGTGTAGGTCTCCACCGAGCCGATGCCGTAAATGCAGGAGACAGAGGCGACGATGATCACGTCATCGCGCTCCAGGATGGCGCGCGTCGCGGCGTGGCGCATCCTGTCGATCGCCTCGTTTATCGAGGATTCCTTCTCGATATAGGTGTCGGTGCGCGGCACATAGGCTTCCGGCTGGTAGTAGTCATAGTAGGAGACGAAATACTCCACCGCGTTGTGCGGGAAGAAGCTCTTGAACTCGCCATAGAGCTGGGCCGCGAGCGTCTTGTTGGGTGCGAGGATCAGGGCCGGGCGCTGCGTCGCCTCGATGATCTTGGCCATGGTGAAGGTCTTGCCCGACCCGGTGACGCCGAGGAGCACCTGATCGCGCTCATGGCCCTGCAAGCCCTCCACCAGCTCGGCAATGGCTGCTGGCTGGTCGCCGGAGGGTTCAAAATCGCTGACCATCTGGAAGGTGCGCCCGCCCTCGGACTTGTCGGGCCGGTCAGGGCGGTGCGGCGTCCAGTTGGCCGGCAGGGAGAGCGCGTCGTGAATGCCGGCAGGCACCGCATCGCGCAGGAAGGGCGCCTGGCCCATGTCGGACACGCCACTAGCACCGCCTCCCGCACCGTCGGAGGGGCTTGCCGTCTCTTCGGGCGGGGCATAGGCGGTGTCGTCTCGGGTCAGTCTGGCCATGAGAACATATATGCAACACGGGACGCGCGATTGCGAGGGGTGAATGTGCGCTGCGGCGCCTCGCGCAAGCTTTGGTTAACGCTGCGCGTGCACATTGGCGGCAGGTATTCGCGAAGCCACCGGGCGAGGCATGGCAGGCAGTTTCGAACGCGTGCGGGTCCTCATCGTCGAGGACAACGCCCATATGTCCACGATCCTGCGCAAGGTGCTGCAGGGTTTTGGCGTGCGCACGGTGATCGAGGTGCGCGATGCGGCGGACGCGTTCGAATCGATGCGCTCCTCCAACCCTGATGTCGCGCTGGTGGACTATGCGCTGGGCGATGTGGACGGGCTGGAGTTCACCCGGCTGGTGCGCACGGCCTCTGACAGCCCGAACAAGTATCTGCCCATCATCATGGTCACCGGCCATACCGACCGCACCCGCATCATGGAAGCCATCAATGCGGGCGTGAACGAGTATCTGGCCAAGCCCGTCCGCCCGGTTGATCTCTATAACCGCATGGTGGCGCTGATCGAGCGCCCGCGCCGCTTTATCAAGTCGGGCAGCTATTTCGGCCCGGACCGCCGCCGCCGCACCGATCCGCGCTATCCCGGACCCTTCCGCCGCGCCACCGACCAGGCCAACCAGAACCCGGAAGACGAAGTCGATTTCGGGTAGGGTGACCTCTTTTTCCGTTTCGTCGTTCTCGTGCCCGCCTCTCGCGGGGACAGGCGCAGGCGGGTTATCGGTGTGTCTGGCCACCCGGTATTGCCATGGGTCCCGGCTCGGGGACCGGGACCCCGGATGTTACCGCCTGCGATAATCCTGCCAGATAGACCGCTGCCCTCTCCAACCGGGTTCCCGGGCTTGACCCGGGATCCATGTTTTCGGCCATCCGGTGTTACCATGGGTCCCGGCTCGGGGGCCGGGACCCCGGGTGTGATCGCTTTTCGATGATCTTGCCAGATAGACCGCTGCCCTCTCCGCCGGGGTCCCGGGCTTGACCCGGGATCCATGTTTTCAGCTTTTGCGCGCTGCCATGGCCCCCGGCTCGGGGGCCGGGGCCCCGGTTTGCGGGGCTTTTTTTGAAAGCCTTGCCAGTTCAGTACTTCCCTCTCCGACCGGGGCCCCGGTCTCCGAGCCGGGGCCTATTTTTCAGAACACCATCAGATTGTTGAGGTCCGGGTAAAGGTCACGCCAGCCGGGATTGTGCTGTTCGATCAGCGCAATTTTCCATTCCCGCTTCCACCGCTTCACGCTTCGCTCGCGCGCAATGGCATCATGGGTGGCTTCGCAATGTTCCAGATAGACAAGGTTGAACACCTTGTACTTCCAGACAAATTCCGACCCCTTGCCGATGCGGTGAAGTGCGATGCGCTCAGCCGGGTTGGCGCAGCTGCCGGTATAAAGCGTGCCATGACGCTTCGATGCGAGGATGTAGACATAGGCCGACATGGACCGATCGTCCGTTGGATTTCGCGTTGCTGCAAGATTTCATGGGTCCCGGCTCGGAGACCGGGACCCCGGATGTTACCGCCTGCGATAATCCTGCCAGATAGACCGCTGACCTCTCCAATCGGGGTCCCGGGCTTGACCCGGGATCCATGTTTTCAGTCATCGGGCGGGCGGTTGATCCCCCCTTCGTCGTTCCCGTGAAGACGGGAACCCAGAGCCACTGGCAACCGGCTGAGCCCTACGATCTCTGGGTTCCCGCCTGCGCGGGAACGACGAAAGAAAGAGCGCTTGAGGCCTCTACCCCCTCACATCCTCCACATTCTCCCACTGCTCCACCCTGATCAGCATGGAGGTGTCGAAGCCTTCCGCCTCCAGCCAGGCGAGGCGTTGTGAAAGCACGGCCTCGTCCATTTGCGGGGTCCGCGAGAGGATCCACAAATAGCGACCTTGCGGCTCGGACACGATGGCCCAGCTATAATCGTCTGCCAGATCGATGATCCAGTAATCGCCCCAGAACGGGCCGAAGAAGGACACTTCCAGCTGCGCATTGGTCGCCTCGTCGGCGATGCGGGCCCGGCCATTGGCCACTTCCACCTCGCCGTCCAGCCCGCCCTGGTAACAGGTATTGGTCACGTCGATGAGGCCATCCTCGCGGCGGGCATAGTCGGCGGTGACGCCTGCGCAGCCGCGCTCGAAGCCATGGTCATAGCGGGCAATCTCGAACCAACGGCCAAGATAGCGGTCAAGCTCAACGGACTCCACGGTCTGCAAGGGCGGAGCATCGGCGCTGCGGCCCGCCGGTGGCTGGCAGGCCGCCATCAGGCTGGCGGCAGCGATAAGAAGGGCGGCGCGTGCGAACATTTCAAAAGCTCCCGGAATGCGCAGGTGGCGAAACAAAGCTAGCGCCCCTTCAACGCACAGCAAGGCGTTCGGCTCCCTCGCGCCGGGTGAGAAATCTCCTGTTAACGCTCTGGCAAGATGTGCGATGGTATGACCAGTTCACTAAACGCACTCAGTTAACACGATAAGTGAGTGGGTGCGGTGATTGGGTACATGACCTTTTGGGCGGGGGTTATCATGCTGTCATCTTCCAGAGCCGAATTTGCGTTGCGCGATCCGTCGGCCTTGTCTGCGCTGCTGTCCTATGACTGGCGGGCGCGCCACTTCCTGACCGATGCCGAGCTGCTGGGCGAGGCCGGCCACAAGCCTGCCGTGCAGGGCGATGCGGCGAGCCTCATCCGGCCCATGCAGCGTCAGGGTTTTATCAAGCCGCTGCACGGCGTGCGCCCCCATGGCGGGCGGATGCGCCTGTGGCATTTGCGCGATGTGCTGAAAATCCAGATCGTGTCGGACCTGCGCAGCATCAGCGATCTCAGCGTCAATGCATGCTTGCGCCATCTGGCCTCGGAAGGGCCGGATCTGGTCGAGACCGCGCTCGATGGCTGGCAGGATCATGCCGGCGCACCGGGCGAGGGCTGTGCAGCCGCCCAGATGCGCCTTGAGGGCCTGCCCAAGCTGCCCAAAGACGATGCGCTGGCCGAGCTCGTCACCTGCTCGATTGCCCGTTTCGTCCATCGCAACCGGTTCGACACGGTGGAGCGTCCGGCCTTTCTGGCCTGATCTCCCTTACCCGGCGCGCTTCAGGGTCACCTCGAACACGCTGCCCTCGCGGCCCGTCGAGACCAGCTCGATGGAGCCGTCCATCATGACGGCGAGTTCGCGCGCGATGGAGAGGCCAAGGCCCGTGCTGCCCTGACCGCCGCCGGAGGAGAAGGGCTCGAACAGGCGCGTGCGCACGCGCTTGGGAATGCCGGGGCCGGTATCGGTCAGGCGCACGGTGATGACGGATCCGGCCTCCACCGCTTCGACGCTGAGGCGGGCGGGATCAGCATCCTTCATGGCGGTGACGGCATTGCGGATGAGGTTTGCAAACAGGCGGTAGAGGCTGTCGCGGTCACCCAGCACCGTCAGGCCTTCAGGCAGGGTATTCTGCCAGACAAGACCCTCAGCGCCGGAGGTCAGTTCGGCGGCGATCTCCTCCATCAGCGGGCGCAGCGCGACGGCGCGCAGCTCGCCGGGTGCCTCGCCGGTCTTTCCATAATCGAGCACGTCGGAGCACAGCCGGATGCCGCGCCCGATGGCGCGCACCAGGCGCTGGCCCATGGCGGCGGTGCGGGCATCCTCGCTGGTCGCCAGACGATCAGAGACCAGCTGGGCGGAGGCAAAGACGTTCCTCAGATCATGATTGATCTTGGCGACAGCGAGACCGAGGCTCGCCAGGCGTTCGCGCTGGCGGATGGCGGACAGGATATCGGCCTGCATGGCGGCAAGCGCGCGCTCCGCCTCGCCGATCTCGTCACTGCGCAGGCTGGGCGCCAGCACGCGCCGGGCATCGGACGGGTTCTCCTGAAACTGCGTCATCGAGTGCGACAGGCGCCGCATCGGGCCGACGAAAAGGAAGAGCAGGGCGAGATAGATCAGGCTGCCCGTCACCAGCGAGGTGAAGAGCGAAAAGCGGAAGACGCGCGCGGAGAACCCGATCAGCGCCTCGCGCAAGGGCGCTTCGGGCAGGATGACGAGAATACGCTCGTCAGGCCGGGTCTGGGGAATGGCGGTTAGCACGATCAGCCGGTCTGGCGGTCCGGTGAAGGTGCCGATGACGGCCAGCATGTTGCGTACCGGGCGGGGGCGGGTCTGGTCCTCGTCCAGCAGCGGCGCGTCGCCGGTATCGGCGCCGAGAATCAGCTCTGTCGCGCCGCCCGTGATCCGGGCGACCGCCATGGCATCAGCGCCCGCGAGAAGTTCACGCACCGCATCTTCGGAGAGATTATTGCCGGCAAGCTCGGCCGCGATGGCGGCAAGGTGGGCGGCATTGGCCCGCTCGCCCAGCCAGTTATTGCGGAAGTTGGAGGCCGTCGGGAAATAGATGAGCAGGGAGGAGGCCAGCACGAACACGATCGTGAGCGCCAGCAATCGACCGCCGAGCGAACCCTTGCGCACGGAAACGCCGCGCCAGGCGCGTTCCAGCCCTTGCCTGATAGCGCGTATCGCCAAGCCGCCCCTTTCTGCGAATGCAAGTCAGTTCTCATACTCCATCGGCTGGCGGCTTGATACCGCCTTTGGCGTCAGAGGCGTCGAACCAGACTAGTGCATGGCAGACAATAGCGCGGCCCAGGCTTTTGCGAAGGGTCCGAAGACGACAGGCTCGAAATGTTTTCCCGCTGCGCGCTTTATCGCTTCACCGCGTGTGGGATAGGCAAGGACCGGGCTGGTGAGGTCGCGCACGCTTCCCCCCTTGGCCATCGTCACGGCGGCGAGCGCGCCGATATCGTCGGCGCGGGCTCCCGCCACGTGGACGCCCAGTATCTTGCCACCCTTGCCCAGCACCAGCTTCACCCCGCCTGCGGTGTCGCCTTCGGCTATCGCGCGGTCATTGTCGTGGAAGGGCCAGGCGATGACGGAGACCTTGTCGCCTTGGGCGTCGCGCGCCCGCTTTTCCGTCAGGCCGATCTGGGCAAGGCCGGGGCTGGTATAGACACAGCCCGGAATGGGGTTGGAGGACTGTTTCGTCGGCACGCCGTAATAGAGATTGCGCAGGATGACCGAGCCGTGCCAGCCGGCCAGATGGGTCAGCGCGCCCTTGCCGGCAATGTCGCCAGCCGCGTAGATGCGCTTGTTGGCGGTGCGCAGCCGGTCGTCGCAGCGAATGCCCGTCACGCCTGCCTCTACGCCTGCAGCCTCCAGCCCCAGCGTGTCGAAGACCGGTTCACGGCCTGCCGCGACCAGCACATGGCTGGCATCGATCGCCTCGCCATCGGGCATGGTGATGGTGATGGCATCGTCTGCCCGCTCGAAGCGTTCAACGCCCCAGCCCTCGATAATGCGGATACCGTCGGCGAGAAGCGCGCTGCGGACCGTCTCGACATGCTCAGGCTCGAACTGGCCGAGCAGGCGATTGGCCTCAAGTATCGTGACTTTCGCGCCCAGACGGGCAAATGCCTGACCCAGCTCGCAGCCAATGGGGCCGCCGCCCAGAATGAAGAGATGGCGGGGCAGGGTATCGAGCTGCCAGATCGTCTCATTGGTCAGATAGGGGATGTCTGAAAGCCCCGTCAGGTGCGGGATGCGCGCGCGGGTGCCAGAGGCGATGACGAAGCGTTTCGCCTTCACAACCACCGAATCGCTCTCCACGGTGTCTTGCGAGGTGAAGCGCGCCCACTCGCGGATGATGCGTACGCCGAGGCCTTCAAAGCGCTCCTGGCTGTCATTGGGCTCGATCGCGTCAATCGCGTCGCGGACATGGGCCATGACGGCGGGAAGGTCGATTGCAGGCTCGCCCGCCTTCACGCCGAGTTTTGCCGCGCTGCGCACGGTGTGGGCCGCATGGGCGGCAGCAAGGATCGCCTTGGAGGGCACGCAGCCATAATTGAGGCAGTCGCCGCCCATCTCGCGCGCTTCAAACAGGACCACCTTGCGGCCCAGCATGGCGGCGCCTGCTGCGGTGACGAGACCGGCTGCACCGGCGCCGATAATGCACAGATCTGCCTTGATGTTCTCGCGGCTCATGCGGCGTCTCCATTGGCAGCGGGCGGCTTCTTGCCGGTCAGGCGCTTGTAGGGGAAGGGCAGGAAGCCCGCGGGGGCCAAGACGGCTATCGCCGCGGAGAGCTC
>NZ_JBQLZR010000161.1:0-1116 GCF_052168375.1 Glycocaulis sp. | reverse complement strand
GTGGCCCATGCCGACGAAGGCGGCCTTGTCGGCGATGCCGGCGGCGGCGCGCAGGCCCTCGGGCAGCACGATGCGGCCGGTGCTGTCGAAGGGAAGCTGCTGGGATTCGGCGAAGATCGTGGTGGCCAGGGCGTCCTGGGTTTCCGAGAACAGGTCGTACTTGCCGACGCGCGCGATGAGGTCCTCCATGAAGTCCATGCCGCAGCCTTCGATGGCGTCGACACGGTGCGACGGAAAGGCGACGATGCCGGGAAAGGACAGGCCCGTGAGCGCATTGCGGAACTGAGAAGGGACGGAGACCCGCCCCTTCTGATCCACCTTGTTCTCAAAGGTGCCAATGAAGATCGCCACCTGATTCCCCCGGGGCCCGACGCCCCCTGACTGGTAATCGCTGCCATCCCGTGATCCGCGACATGGCACAGCTTGCCGTAGCCTACCCGCATCATGGTATGATTTGGGATATCATGGGATTTTATGGGTGTCAATGCCGAGAACAAGTAATTATTACGGGTTAACAAGAGCTTAAAGTGATCCTCAAGGCCTTCGGCCAGTACTTGTGGCACCCCTTGTGGTTCAAATCAGAAGAACCACAAATAAGACCCAATGGAACCTGTCATCTTTGTTTGTTCGTTCTTTGTTCTATCTAGGGCAAAAAAGCGGCGGGAATCGGGAATTCCAGCGCCGGCGGTGCCAGCAGCGGCCCGGTGGCAGCAACTGATGAGGGGGAAATAAAACGCCAGACGGCCTGTAAGCCGGGTTCTGTCCCATGGTTTCCCATGGCGATGGCCATTCATCTGGGACGCCCGTTGCCGGGCGCCTCGCGCGATCGACCCGGACGGCGGCGCGGAAACCCGCGTGGCGGGCCCGAAGGCCCGCCGGCCGTCCCTACTTGATCTTGCTCCGGGTGGGGTTTGCCGTGCCGCCCCCGTTGCCGGCGGCGCGGTGCGCTCTTACCGCACCCTTTCACCCTTACCCTCCTACGCCGAAGCTTCGGAGGGCGGTTTGCTTTCTGTGGCACTTTCCCTGGGGTCGCCCCCGCCGGGCGTTACCCGGCACCCTGTTTCCGTGGAGCCCGGACTTTCCTCCCCCGACACCGCAAATGGCGCCGAAGGCGGC
>NZ_JBQLZR010000160.1:0-3758 GCF_052168375.1 Glycocaulis sp. | reverse complement strand
GCTTTCGGCCGGACAGCGAAGGTGCGCGGCCGGAAGCGCCGTCTTCATCGTTGAACGGCTGACCCATACCGGCACCGCGCCGGTAACTGCCGTCACGATCAGCTATGCACCGGGATACCGGATGCAGGCTGTGCTGGGCGCCTAGCCTGCCAGACGCGCCGCTATCGCCTCGCCCATGCCTTGCGTGCCAACCTGGCGTGTGTCCGGCCCGCCGGCCAGATCGGCAGTCCGGTATCCGTCGGCGAGGCAATCGCTGACGGCCTTTTCGACCAGATCGGCAAGGTCTGGCCGTTCCAGCTGGTAGCGCAAAGCCATGGCCAGGCTCAAAATCGCCGCACACGGATTGGCGACACCCTTGCCCGCAATGTCCGGCGCCGAGCCGTGAATGGGCTCGAACAGACCCGGCTGACCCGGCGCACCCAGCGCCGCAGACGGCAGCATGCCCAGCGATCCGGTCAGCATGGCCGCCTCGTCGGAGAGAATGTCACCAAACAGATTGTCGGTCAGGATCACATCGAACTGGCGCGGATGACGCACAAGCTGCATCGCGCAATTATCAGCATACATATGGCTCAGTTCGATATCGGAGAACTCGGCCGCATGGAGGGCCGTCACGGTCTCGCGCCACAGCACGCCGGACTCCATCACGTTGGCCTTTTCCACCGAGCAGACCCGGCCCTGGCGCTGGCGAGCCAGTGTGAAGGCCGTACGGGCGACCCGCTCGATCTCGCCGGTGGAATAGCTCTGGGTGTTGAAGCCCCGGCGGGTGCCATCCGGCAGTTCTTCGATACCGCGCGGCTCGCCGAAATACACCCCGCCGATCAGTTCGCGCACGATCAGTATGTCGAGGCCTTCAATCACCTCGCGCTTCAGGCTGGAGGCGTCTGCGAGTGCGCCAAAGCAGACGGCCGGGCGCAGATTGGCAAAGAGGCCGAGCCCTTTGCGAAGGTCGAGCAGACCTTGCTCAGGCCTGAGATGGTAGGCGACGTCTTTCCATT
This sequence comes from Glycocaulis sp., assembly GCF_052168375.1. Lineage (NCBI taxonomy): Bacteria > Pseudomonadati > Pseudomonadota > Alphaproteobacteria > Maricaulales > Maricaulaceae > Glycocaulis > Glycocaulis sp. The sequence continues at coordinate 2,760 of NZ_JBQLZR010000160.1, read as the reverse complement.
GCGGGCCGCCAACAGCCCCCATCAGCACGGCGTGGCTGGCCTTTGCCTGCGCCAGCACGTGCGGTGCCAGCGGCACGCCGTGGGCCTCGATCGAGGCGCCGCCGATTTCAGCGCTTTCCACCTCAAGGCCAAGTCCGTGACCGGTATTGAGCACGGCGATAATCCGGCGCGCTTCGTCAATCACTTCCGGTCCAATCCCGTCTCCGGGCAGTAACAGCATCTTCATCCGGCAACCCCGCCTCACACCATCGGGCCGAGCCTGCGCGAGGCCGGAAGTTTTCGCAAGCGCAGCAGTGCGCATTCGCACCTGCAGCCAGCCCCGTGCTTGCCATCACTGGCCTCAGGACTAGGGTGGCCCCGCCTCGGAAAGCCGCCAGAGACGTGCAACCGGGGCAAAGCCGGGGGGCTGATATGGCCAACTCAACCGTATTCTGCACAAGCTCGCTTGATCCGCAGACCCGCTTTGAGGCGTGGCGGGAAAGCGTCGGCGTGATCTACGAGGTCGGGCTGGATCCCGGCCGGTCCCATCCGCGTTTTCAGGCCCGGGTGGAAAGCGTGATGATCGACGACATCGTGCTGAACCGCTGCACCTCGCACACCCAGTCCTTTGCCAGACCGGCGGCCAAGTGCGCGCGGGATGGCATCGACCACTACATGCTTCAGGTCTTTCTCAAGGGCTCTGTGAGCGTCCGGCGCGGGCGCCGCAAGACGGTTACGGCAGGCGGTGGATGTGTGGTGGCGCTTGATCTGGCTGAAACGCTGGATTCGGTGAATACCGGTTTCGATCTCCTGAACCTCTTCATTCCCCGGCGCCGGCTGGCCGGTCGGCTCCTGCGCCCCGACAGCCAGCATGCTGCCACGGCAGACGCCTCGACCGGCGCCGGCAAACTGCTCGGCGACTATATCGTCTCGCTTTACCGGACAGGGGCCAATCTGGGACCGGAAGAAGAAGCGGTCGCTGCGGGCGTGGTGCTCGATCTGGCCGCTGCGGTATTCAACGCCAAGCCCGGTGTTGGTGCGGCATCGATGCCGGAAAGCTGCCACGCGCTTGTCCTGCGCGCCCGTGCGGTTATCGCGCGCGGCCTGCAGGATCGGAATCTCGGCCCGGACATGCTTGCCCGCCAGCTCAACGTATCGCGTGCGCGGCTATACCGCGCATTCAACGATATTGCCGGCATTCATGAGACGATCCGGGAAATGCGTCTGCGCCGGTGCTTTGCCGAGCTCGTCTCGCCACGCCACGCTCACCTCCCGATTGCGGAAATTGCCGATCGCTGGGGCTTTGGCGATCCAGCCCATTTCTCCCGCGCTTTCCGCACCCGTTTCGGCGTGACCCCCAGTGATGTGCGCAACACTCCTGCCCCTCAGGGCAACCGGATGTCACACACAAGCGGGCTTGACCGGTCCTACGAGACCTGGATTGAGGCAATTGGCTGATGCGACGCGGGATCAAGCCATAGAGACGGCTGGACAAGCGTAACGGTATGGCTGCAACTCAACCGCTCGAATAGCCTGATCGCCAACATCCAGACAGGAGTGCGTCCATGCGAGCCTTCATCGCCGCCGGTATTTCAGCCTTTTTCGCGTTTTCCGCCTCTGCGCAGGACATGCCGGCAGGACAGCTTCCGGCGCTAGACATACTTGTAGCGGACGAAGTGCCGGTGAATATTTTCGGCGAGATGAGCGAGGGCTGCCGCATGGATGGCGACCGCGTCATCGACGTGGTCCTCGGCAGCCTGGAACACTATGGAGTCAACTGGGTACAGGGCGACGAAAGCCATACCTGGCGCCTGATCGTGACCTTGAACGTGTTCGGTGAGGGCGGCGCGTCAGGCTGCGCAGGCAATCTGCTGATCGAGGTCTATCACCCTGCCGAGCTGGATCTGGAATTCTCCAGCGACACCTACCGCAATGATGCCATCCTCCTGCGTCTGGAAAACCGCTTTGGCCCTACGCTGGAAACCGGTGAAGCCTTGCAGGACGCCTATCTGAACTGGCTCGCCAACGAGCTGGGCGCAGGCTGGTCATTGATGCTGGAGAACCGTGCCGCAGGGGAGTAGGCAGACGAACGTGTCAGCGTTGCGGCTCTGCAGGCTCCTGCAGGTCAGGGCCTGCGTCCACCTCGTCCTCTGACGGCAGGCGGATATCGACCGGGTCACCGGCCGCATCCGGAACAACGCCTGCCTCTGCCTCTGCCTGGCGGCGTGCTTCCAGCGCATCGAGCTCGCGCAAGGCCGACGTTCCTTCGAACATGCGGCGGAATACGCCCGGCGCCAGCGCCGAGAGCGGATTGGCCGTCACGCGCGTTGCGTTGAACGGGCCTTCCGCGGTGAAAGTGACACCGACAATCCCCTCACCCCGGCGCGAGGTCAGCAATTCGCCCACCACGGGCAGGTTGCCCAGAACCGAGTTGAGCCCGTAGGACGGCAGGATGGTGCCGGAAAGGTTCAGCCGTTCGCCGGCGGTATCAACGACGCCCGTCCAGGTGAGGCCGAGCGAGGGACCAGCCACCCGCCCCTCGCGCATTTCGAGAAGACCGTTGGCGAAGGCATAGTCAACTTCCAGACGTTCAAAATCGATGCCCTGACCGGAGAACAGGCTGCCCAGCCCCTCCAGCGATCCGGCGGCGAGAATGCGCGCCAGCAAGGGCATTTGCTCGAGGCGGAAACCAGCGGCCACCAGGCGTCCCTGCACACCGCCGGGCACACCGGACGGCGGCAAAACACCTTCCAGCTCCAGCGTGCCGCCTGAAATGGTCCC
>NZ_JBQLZR010000159.1:0-4902 GCF_052168375.1 Glycocaulis sp. | reverse complement strand
CCACCCAGCCGCCATGCAGGCGCACGATTTCCTTTACCAGCGCGAGGCCCAGCCCCGCCCCGGCGCGGTTGGACTGGCCGCGCTCAAAGCGTTCAAACACGCTCGCCTGCCGATCCTTGTCGATGCCGGTCCCGTTATCGGCGACCCACAGCCGGGCATCATTGCCCTTCACCTCGGCGCCAAGCTCGATCCTGCCGCCCTGGTCGACATGGTCGAGCGCGTTGGTAAGAAGATTGTAGAGCACCTGCTTGAGGCGTCCGCCATCGGCGCGCACCGGCAGGGCTGCCTTCTCGGCGGCCACGCTGAGCGCGATGCCGGCATGCTCGGCGCGTGAGGCAACGAGGCCTGCCGCATCGCTCGCCAGCTCATCGAGGCGCGTATCGCCCAGATCCAGCTCCAGCTGACCGGCATCGATGGCGGCAATGTCCAGAATATCATCGATCAGCTTGGCAAGCTGCCCGGCAGCGGTCTGAATGGCGGTGACGGGGTCTTTCTGCCGGTCGGTCAGCGGTCCGGCAAACCCGCCCGCCAGCAAATCGGCATAGCCGCCAATCGTGGTGAGCGGCGTGCGCAGCTGGTAGCTGACATGGCCGACAAAGCCGGTCTTGATCTTTTCAGAGGCTTCCAGCGCGTCGGCGCGGTCGCGCAGCGCTTCTTCCACCCGGCGGCTGTCGGTGATGTTGTCCCACGCGATCAGCGTCGCGCCATCGGGCAGCGGGCGGCTGAGCCAGGTCAGCACCGCGCCGTCGGAGCGGCGCACCTCGCCGGTCTTGGCGGTGCGCGATTCCGGCGAGGTGTCGGTGATGCGCGCCTTGAGCATGTCCCAGGACTCCCGGTCCGGGTGCAGGGTGTGGCAGGCCTCGGCAATGGCGTTGAAGTCTGCGCCCTCAAGCTGCTCCGGTGACAGCTTCCAAAGGGTTTCAAACGCCAGATTGTGAAGCTGCAGCTCGCCTTCCGGGCCGAACACGGCGACCGCCTCGTGCAGCCGGTCCAGCGTCGCGCGCTGCACCTTGATCAGCGTGTTGTAGTTTGCCTGCAGGGCGAGCTGGTCGGTCATGTCCTCAAAGATCAGGAGCACGCCGCCAAGCGGATGGCGCTGGCGCGCCACGCGCAGCGTGCGCCCGTCGGGGAGCGGCCACAGCTCGTCCGGCGTCTCGGTTCCCGGCGGGCGTTCGTAATAGGCAAGCTCCCCGGCACGCCAGCTCTTGTAATCGGCATTGGCCGAGATCGGCAGGCTCTGGCTTTCACGCAGCCGGTCGAGCAGCGCGCCATGCGATGGCCGGTCGATCAGCGAGGCTTCTTCCAGCGCAAACAGGCGCGCAAAGGCGCGATTGTAGAAGATGAGCTGCTTGGCGCGGTCGAAGATGACGACCGCCTCGGCCATGTGGTTCAGCGTCTCGTCATGGGCTTCGCGGAAGCGTTTGAGCGCGCCGCGCGCCTCCTCGCCGCGGGTCACGTCGAAGGCGGCTCCGGCCACCCCGCCCGAGACCGGGAACACGACCACGTCCAGCGCCCGGCGCTCGCCCTTGATGACAGCGCCGCGTACATGCGCCACAGGAGCGGCGGCTTTGAGCGCCTCGCCGGCCTGGGCAGGCAGGCCCGGCTCCAGAAGGAGCTGGCGCTCGATCACATCGGCAATGCTCTTGCCTTCGACCGCCTCGACATAGGCAGCATTGACCCAGTGCAGCCGGCCCGACGCGCTGATGCGCCAGGCAGGGAAGGGTGCCTTGCCGAGCATGTCGAGGAAGGCGAGCGGATCCTCGGCAACGACCGAGCGCGCTTCCTCCAGACGGCCGCGGGCACCGGATTCCTCGATGCCCCGAATGGTGGAATCGGCGATCCAGACTACCAGCTGCGAACCGGCCGGGCGGCCATCGGCCTCGATGAAGCGGCCTGAAGGGCCCGAAACTGTCAGCGAGAAGGGTTTGCCCTCGCGCATCAGCTCGCTCATGCGCTGGCGCAGCGTGGTCTCCACCCCGCCCGCCGAGCGGGCTTCATAATCGGCGATGCCGTCAAGCAGCGCGGCGGCGGGGTCGGGCTGGCTGAGCGTGCCCATGCCCAGATCAGCAAACTGCACCAGAGAGGCAAGGGCGGTCGGAGAGCCGAAAACGCGCGGGGAGGACCAGCCTTCTGCATCCGGATCGGGCGGTGTTTCCCACACCAGTACCAGGCCCGGATGCGCCCCGAACACGCTGTCGGCGCGGGCGAGCCGGTCTTCCAGCCAGGCGGCGCGCTTCATCCAGTGGGCGCGGGCAGAGCGCACCCCGTCGGTCAGGCGCCAGGCCCACAGGGCGGCTGCCACGGCAAACCCGACAGCCCCGCCTGTAACGATGAGTGTGGCCAGTTGCGCCGGCTCGGTGGCCATCATGTCTTGCCCCTTCACTGCCCCGGCAATGCGGCTTCCGGCGCGTGGCCCTTGCGCAGCGGAGCGGCCGGTCGAATCAACAGTCTAACGGAAGGTGAATCCGCACGCGAGGACAGGTTTTCAGCGTATGCGGACCTGGCCCAGCACGAACTCGAACATCACGGTGCAGCCGGTCAGGCGTGCGCCTTCCGACAGGGGTGCAAACTGCCATTGTTCGACGGCGCGGCGGGCCTCGCGGTCAAAGAAGCGGCCCGGAACGCCTTGTGCGATGCGGACATTTTCCACCGCTCCGCTCTGCACCACGTCAAACTGGACGATGGACCAGCCCTGCTCGCCGCGCGCCCAGCCGCGCGCCGGGTATTCCGGCAAGGGCGCATTGACCGCGCTCAAGGGTTCGCCCTGACAACCCTCGCTTGGCGCAATGCGGGCGATATTGGGCATCAGCGGCATTTGCGATTGCGGCATGAACGGCCCGCGCGTCCTCGGGTCACTGATCGGCGAGGGCACCGAACCACAGGCCGAGAGCAGGGCCGGGACGGCCAGAAGGGCAAGGAAGGATGCGCGCATCATGGCGGGCAGACTAGCGCCTGCGCCTGGTCCTGCCAGCGTTGAAACGCAGTGCATCAAAACCCGCTTGACACCATATAAGGATATCTTTATGTCCTGATCTTGCGCCGATTTGAGCTTCAGCTTGCGGGCGCGGAACAAATGCAGCTAAAGCGGAGCAGGACGCATAACCCATTCCCCAACAAGGGGAAGTGTGAGCCTTACCGTCCTGTTTTCCCTTTGCCTTTCGGCGCTCTTGCATTTCGTCCGCCCGCCTTGTGACGATGAAAAGAGTGGTATTGGCATGGCCCCGTTTGACAGTGTTTCCAGCCCGCAAGCCCCCGTTCTGGTGCGTTCGCGCACGATGCGCGCCGTACTGCTGGGCTGTGGCACGGTTGGCGGCACGCTTGTACGCCGCCTGCCACAGGGTGTGGCGCTCGAAGGCATTGCGGTGCGCCACTGGCGCGAGCGGGGTCTGGGCAGCTTGCGTATCCTTGACAGTGTCGACGCGGCTCTGGACCTGTCGCCGGAGCTGGTGATCGACGCGCTTCCCGCTTGCGCCGATGCCGAGCGCGCATTGGAGCGCGCCGTTGATGCCGGTGCGCATGTCGTATCGGCGAACAAGGCGATCCTCGCCCGCTGGCCGGATCTGGAGCGCACGGCGAAGGAAAAGGGCCGCGCCTTCCTCTACAGCGCCGCTGTCGGCGGCGGGGTACCCGTTCTGGAGACGATTGGCGCGCTGAACGCGCGGGGCCGCGAGATCACGACCGTGAAGGGCGTATTCAACGGCACGTCGAATTTTGTGCTGGACCGCCTCGCCAGAGGTGAAGCCCTGGAAAGCGCGGTGCGCGCCGCGCAAGCCGCAGGCTTTGCCGAAGCAGACCCCAGCGCTGATCTTGATGGCGATGATGCTGCGGCCAAGCTGGTCCTGACCGCCCGCGCGGCGTGGGGCATTGATCTGGATCCGGCCAGCATCGCCCGCCAGTCCATTCGTGATCTCGCTCCGGGCCTTGCTGCCAAGGCCGCGCGTGAGGGCCTGCGCGTGCGCCAGATCGGCCGGATTGCGCGCTCCGGCGGCGGCGTGCATGCGGCCGTGCGTCTCGAGACGGTCGGCGCGGACAGCGTGTTCTACCGGGTCGAGCGCGAGGGCAACGGTGTCGTTCTTGGCCTCAATGGCGCGCCGGGCGTCATCCTTACGGGCAAGGGGGCAGGCGGTGTGCCGACCGCAGCCAGCATGGCCGGGGATATTGCCCGTCTGGTGGCGGAGCGCGGCTAATGGGTCCGGCTGTTCTCGTGAACGAGGAAACGGCGCAGCCCGCCGAGCCTGCCTGTCGCTTTCCGATAGAGGATCACATCACCACGCTGGAGCTCGCCTCCGGCGCGTTCATTGCCGCGCGCGGACGTGTCTATGGCCCTCCCGGTGCTCCGCCCGTGATCGTTCTGGGGGGCATATCCGCGCATCGCTTCCTTCTGGGTGACCATGCCGAGCGGCAGGCCTGGTGGCCGGGTGTTGCCGGTCCCGGCCTGGCGCTGGATCCGCTGCGCCACCGCCTGCTGGCCTTCGACTTTCTGGCCGAGGACATCCATCCCTTCCCGCGCGTTGAGGATCAGGCGGAAGCCTTGCTGGCGCTGGCCGATGCAGCCGGGTTCGACACCTTCCAGATCGCCGGGGCGTCTTATGGCGGCACGATCGCGCTGGCGCTCGCTGCACGTGCGCCGGACCGTGTGACGGGACTGCACGTGCTGTGTGCGGCGCAGGCGCCCCATCCGATGACGCGCGCCTTGCGGGCGATCCAGCGCGATATTGTCGGCTTTGCGCTGGCGCGCGGTGATGGGGCAGGCGGGGTCGATCTCGCCCGCCGCCTTGCCATGACCACCTATCGCACACCCGAAGAGTTCAAGGCGCGCTTTGCTGCGCCGCAGCCCGGCACACCCGATGCCCACGGGGTGGAGGCGTATCTTGCCGCGCGCGGGGCCGACTATGCGGCCCA
>NZ_JBQLZR010000158.1:0-2368 GCF_052168375.1 Glycocaulis sp. | reverse complement strand
AAGCGGGGGCAGACAGATCGGAGGCCATACGATCATGACGTTGAGTGTCCGCCTTGGGAAACTGCCGTCCAGGCTCACCGCGCTGGCGCTGAGCGCCGCTCTGGCCGTCTTGCCCGCCATTCCGGCACAGGCCCGCCAGAGCCTCAATCTCATCCGCGATACCGAGATCGAAGGCGTGATGCAGGCCTATACCGATCCCTTGCTGGATGCGGCGGGGCTTAACCGGGATTCGGTCGGCCTCTATCTGGTCGGCAATAATGAATTCAACGCCTTCGTCACACGTGGCCAGAACATCTTCATGCACACCGGCACGGTGGTCATTGCGGAGACACCCAACGAGATCAAGGCCGTCATCGCGCACGAGATCGGGCATATCGAAGGCGCGCACCTGATCCGCTTCGGGGATGGTTCACGTGGTGCGATGGCGACGATGATCGCGACTCTGGGCCTTGGCATTGTCGCCGCCATGGCTGGCGCAGGCGCGGGCGGAGCAGCGATCATCGCCTCGGCGCCGCAGTTTGCGACCCTGGACATGCTGCGCTACACGCGCACCCAGGAAGCAGCCGCCGACCAGGCCGCAATCACTTTTCTCGAGCGCACCGGCCAGTCGGCCCGCGGCCTGGTGACGACGTTTGAGCGCTTCCGCTATCAGGAAGTCATGAGCGAGGCCCGGCGCTTCGAGTATTTCCGCTCTCACCCGCTCTCCTCGCAGCGTATCGACGCCATGCGCCGGCGGGTCGAGGCTTCGCCCTATCGCGATGTGGAGGACAGCCCCGAGGAAATTGCGGAGCTTCGGCGTATCCAGGCCAAGATCATCGGTTTCACGGTGGCGCCCGCCCAGGTCTTCCAGCGCTATCCGGAGAGCGATACCAGTATTGAGGGCCAGTATGCCCGCGCCGTCGCCTTTTTCCGGCAGGGACGGCTGGAGCAGGCGCAGGCCCGCCTCGCCGTGCTGATGGAGGCAGAGCCGGAAAACCCGTTCTTCCATGAACTGGAAGGCCAGATGCTCTATGAGAGCGGGCGGATCGAGGAATCGGTTGCGCCGCATCGCCGCTCGATCGAGCTGATGCCGGACGCACCGCTCCTGCGGGTCAATCTTGCCGCATCATTGATCGGCACGGGCGAAGAAGATGCGCTCAACGAGGCTGTCTCGCACCTGCGCTTTGCGCTCGCCCGTGACCGGGAAAACAGCTGGGCCTGGTTCCAGCTTGCCCTTGCCCATGAAGGCCTTGGCGATACCGCAATGGCCCAGCTCGCAACGGCCGAACGCTTCTTTGCGGTCGGCAACAACATGCAGGCCTTTGTTTTTGCCAATCGGGCACGCGACGAGCTGGAGCGCGGCACACCCGCCTGGGTACGCGCCAGCGAACTCGTTGCCGTGGCCGAACCGAGCCCGCAGGAAATCCGCGAATGGAACCGGGCCGAGAATGAACGCCGCAATCCCTTGCAATCCCAGGCCAGCCGCCTGAACCACTGATCTGACAGGACATCTCCCATGCGCTTTGTAACAGGGCTTCTGGCCGCCTGCCTGCTTTCCGCGTGCTCCGCTGCGAACGGCGAAAACGAAGCGGCCACGCAGGCTGACGAGACCGAGGCGCAAGCCATCGAGGCGATCGTTCACCGCTACATCGTTGAGAATCCGGAGGTGATCGAGGAAGCGCTGGTCGAGTTGCAGCGCCGCGCCCGGGAACGCGAGCAGGCCCAGCTCCTCCTCAATGTCGAGCAAAACCGCACTGCGCTTTTCGAAGACAGCGCTGATCCGGTCTTTGGTCCTGCCGATGCCGAGCTGACCATCGTCGAGTTCTTCGACTATCGCTGCCCCTATTGCCGTCAGGCCAATGACTGGCTGGACGGTGTCCTCGAGCAGCACGCCGGGCGGGTGCGTATCATCTACAAGGAATTGCCGCTGCTGGGCGAGGCCTCCGAAGAGGCCGCCCGCGCCGCGCTGGCCGTGTGGACGCTTGCACCGGAAAGCTATCCCGACTTCCACGACGCCCTCATGCAGGCTGGCAATCCGATGACGGCTGAGCGGATCAACGAGATCGCGGCCCGTCATGGGGTAGAGACGCCTGCCTTGCGCGAAGCGATGGCGGCCCCGGAGATCGAGGCACATCTGGGCCGGGTCTATGAGCTGGCGCGCGCCGTTGGCGTCAGCGGAACGCCCTTCTTCGTGGTCGGCAACGAGATCATCCCCGGCGCGGATATTGGACGGTTGAACCGCATCATCGATGCCCGTCTGGCAGACTAGGTGGCAGAGCGGTTGGCAAGCCACCAGCCGCAGGCAACAAACCAGAGAATGAAGGCCAGCTCGAGGGCGCGCTGCAAAGCACCGCGCCACTCGAAATGAATGTCGATTGCCAGAAGGGCG
>NZ_JBQLZR010000157.1:0-6600 GCF_052168375.1 Glycocaulis sp. | reverse complement strand
CGCCGCCGCTGCCCGCAAATAGCCCGTCTTCGATCCTGTATCGAAGGTCTCCCCGGTAAAGGGCAGAGCGTGGAAGGGGCTGGTTTCCATCAGCTTCAGCATGGCGTCGGTCAGCTGGATCTCGCCGCCTGCGCCCGGCTTTTGGGCTTCCAGCGCGTCAAAAATCTCCGGCTGAAGGATGTAGCGCCCTGAAATCATCAGATTGGACGGGGCATCCTTCACAGTAGGCTTTTCCACCATGCCCAGCATCTCTATCAGCTCGCCCTTGCGTTCGCCCGGCTGGACGATGCCGTAGGAACTGACCTCCTCCATCGGCACTTCCTCGACCGAGATCACATTGCCGCCGATAGCGCCATAGGCCTTCACCATCGCGGCAAGGCAGGGCGTTTCCGCCCGCATGATCATGTCGGGAAGCAGCACGGCAAAGGGTTCATCGCCGACAATGTCGCGCGCGCACCACACTGCATGGCCAAGGCCCAGCGGCGCCTGCTGGCGCACGAAGCTGCACGCGCCGGGCAGAGGCAGGTCAGCTCGCAGGTCTTTCAGGAGCTTCGTCTTGCCCTTGGCTTCCAGCGTCATTTCCAGCTCGTAGGCGGTATCGAAATAGTCCTCGATCGCGTCCTTGTTGCGCCCGGTCACAAAGACGAAATGCTCGATCCCGGCGGCTCGGGCCTCGTCCACCACGTAGTGGATGGCCGGCCGGTCAAAGACGGGCAGCATTTCCTTGGGCATCACCTTGGTGGCGGGCAGCACGCGCGTACCCAGACCGGCAACGGGAAGAACGGCCTTGCGGACCGGCTTTTTCGACATGCTCTGCACTCCGGCGGGGAGGGATTATTCGACCGTAACGGACTTCGCGAGGTTTCGCGGCTGGTCCACGTCCGTCCCCTTGTAGACCGCGACGTGATAGGCGAGCAACTGCACCGCGGTCGCCATCAGGAGCGGGCTCGTCAGCTGGCTGCCACGCGGCAGGGTGATGATGTCTGCGGCCTCTCCGGCCAGCGCTTTCTCGCCTTCGGGATCAGTAATGGCAATCACATGTGCGCCGCGGCTCGTCACCTGCTGGATGGAGGAGCGCGTCTTGTCAAAGAGCGCGTCGTGCGGCGCGATGACGATGACGGGCAGTCCTTCCTCGACCAGCGCAATGGGGCCATGTTTCAGCTCACCGGCGGCATAGCCCTCGGCGTGGATATAGCTGATTTCCTTCAGCTTCAGTGCCGCCTCAAGGGCCAGAGGAAAATACTGGTTGCGGCCCAGATAGAGCACGGTGGAATGGGCCGCGATATCCTGTGACAGGGCTTCGATATCGTCCTGGCGGGCAAGCGCCTTCACCATCAGTCCCGGCAGGGCAAGAAGGGCGGCTACATGGCCTGCTTCCTCGGCCCGGTCGAGATGCCCGCGATGGCGCCCCGCAAGGATCGCCAGGCAGGCAAGGGCAGAAAGCTGGCTGGTAAAGGCCTTGGTCGAGGCAACCCCGATTTCGGGCCCGGCAAGCGTCGGCAGGACCAGCGAGGCTTCACGCGCAATCGTGGAATGGGGCGTGTTGACGAGGGCGAGCGTCTGCACGCCGGCCGCGCCGGCAAGGCGCATGGCTTCTAGCGTGTCTGCCGTCTCTCCCGATTGCGAGATGAAAAGCGCGATGTCGCCAGGCAGGAAGACCGGATCGCGATAGCGGAACTCCGAGGCGATATCGACCTCGACCGCGAGGCGGGCCAGCGAGCCGAACCAGTAGCGGGCAATCTCGCCGGCATAGGCCGCAGTGCCGCACCCCACGATGATGAGGCGGCTCGCGCTGCGGAAATCCAGCCCCGCAATGTCATGCACGCTGTTCTCAAACGCATCGGCATAGTGGGCAATGGTGCGCCCGGTCACTTCAGGCTGCTCGAAGATTTCCTTTTCCATGAAATGGCGGTGATTGCCCTTCTCGGCGAGCACATGGCTGGTCTCTGCCGGAGCCAGCGCGCGGGTGACAGGCTTGGCGTCCTTGTCGAAAACCTTGATCTCACCGGTGGAAATGACCGCCATGTCGCCATCTTCGAGGAACATGATCTGGCGGGCGTGACCGGAGAGCGCCAGCGGATCGGAGCCGAGATAGCCCTGACCGGCGCCGAGCCCGGCAATCAGCGGCGCACCCTTGCGGGCACCCATGATGAAGCCGGTCTCGCCCTCGATCATCACGCCCAGCGCAAAGGCGCCCTCAAGGCGCGGCAGGACTGCCAGCAGGGCGGCTGCGGGTTCCTTGCCCGCCTGCACCTCGCGGTCGATCATGTGGGCAACGACTTCGGTGTCGGTCTGGCTGGTGAAAATGCGACCCTCGGCGGCCAGTTCCTCGCGCAGGGTCTTGAAGTTCTCGATGATCCCGTTGTGGACCACGAGCACCCGGCCCGCGCGGTGAGGGTGGGCGTTGTCGTCGCTCGCAGCGCCGTGGGTGGCCCAGCGCGTGTGGCCGATGGCGGTAACCCCGCCCAGCCCGCGCCCCACCTTGTCGGCAAGCGCCTGCACCTTGCCGGTGGCGCGCAGGCGGTGGAGCGCACCGGCGCCATCAATCAGGGCGATGCCGGCCGAATCGTAACCGCGATATTCAAGACGGCGCAGGCCCTCCAGTATGAAGCTTTCCGCCTCACGATGACCCGTAACACCGACAATACCGCACATGGCTGGCTCCTGAACTGGCCGGGGACGCACGTGTTTGCGCCCCTGTGACACGATCTGATGGCAGGACGGCCCAGATTAGGCAAGGCAGGGCGGGATCACGCTTGATGTGCTTTTGTAAGGAAGCCGGGCACTGCATGTGGGGCGTCCAGCGAAGCATGGACGCCTTGCGGTCGATGGGTTAGGACTTCAAAAGCGTCGGGGGAAATTCGCGGAGCGTTGAAGGCATGGCATTGCCGTTCAGGACGATGTGCGCGGCGGCAGCGCTGCTGACCGGGCTTGGCGCCCTTTCACCGGCCCGTGCGCAGGACGAGCCAGCAGAGCCGGTCTATCTCGATGCAGCAGAGATCGAGCAGACGCGCGAGGGCAATGTACTGATCGCGCGCGGCAATGTGTCGGCACAGTCCGGCCAGCGCATGCTGTTTGCCGACGAGGTGGAATACCGCATCGACGAGGACCGGGTCATCGCGCGGGGCAATGTGCGCCTGCATGACGGGGACCTGCCTGCCCAGACCGCCGACGAGATCATCCTGACCAATGAATGGTCTGAAGTGCTGGCCGCCGGTTTTGCCATGATGATGGAAAACAATGGCCGCGCGGCATCGGCCTATGCGGTGCGCCGGGCCAATGGCTCTGTCCTGCTGCGCCGCGCCTATTACACGGCCTGCGACATTTGCGAGGAAGGCTCTCGCCCGCCGACCTGGCGGCTTCGCGCCAGCGAGGTCGTGCAGGACCCGGAATCGGAGATGATCTATTATCGCGATGCGCGCCTCGAAGCGTTCGGCATCCCGATCTTCTACGCGCCGGTCTTTGCCCATGCAGACCCGTCCGCACCGCGCCGCTCCGGCTTCCTGTTCCCGACGATCGACGTCTCCAACCGTCTCGGCTTCGTCTACCGGCAGCCCTATTACCACGTGTTCTCGCCGCATCGCGACGCGGTGCTGACCCCGATGGTGATGACCGAGTACAACCCGGTCCTGCTCTATGAATACCGCCAGCGCTTCTGGTCGGGGGCGATCCGCATTCGCGGCAGCGCCACCTACGAGCAGGAATTTGATCGTGATGGCGGGTTTGGCGATCAGGAATTGCGCGGCCATGTCGCCGGCTCCGGCGCGTTCGACATCGCGCCTGGATGGAGCTGGGGCTTCAACGTCCAGCTGGCGACCGACCCGCTCTATCTCACCCGCTACGGCCTGCGCGGTGATACCGACCAGTCTTCCGACTTTGCCCAGCTCAATGCGCTTCTGCTGCCGACGGAAGTGAATGTGCGCGGCCGCACGCGGCAGTATTTTGCCCGCGCCTCGGTCACCGGCTTCCAGTCGCTAACCGACAGCATTGATGACGAGACGCTGCCCTTCATCACCCCGATGGTCGAGGCCGAATACCGCCTGCCCCTGCCGGGCTGGGCGGGCCTCGCCAATGCGCGGGCCTCTGGCGTCTATTTCACGCGCGATGTCGGCAATGATTACGCACGCGCCAGCGGCCAGATCGAGTGGTCCACCAATTTCACGATTGATGGCGGCGTGCGCGTAACGCCTTACGCCTTTGCCCGCACTGACGTTTACCGCTTCACGCGGACCGATGTTTCGGGCGCGACACTGGAAACGCGCGACTTCACCCGTACGCTGACCAATGCCGGCATCGACATTTCCTGGCCGCTCTTCAAGCCGGGCGAAACGGGCGACTGGATTCTCGCGCCGCGCATCCAGTTTGCCAGCTCCACCGGTATTGCGAGCGAGGATGTGGCACCCGGCGAAGACAGCGTTGCGCTGGAGCTTGATGTCTCCAACATCTTCTCGCGCAACCGCGCCAACGGCTATGACGCCTGGGAAGAGGGCTCACGCATCAATGCGGGCCTGACGACCAGCTTTGATAGCCACACGCCCTATCTGCCCGAGACCGAGCTCTTTGTCGGGCGCAGCTTCCGGGTCGGCGGCAACCCCACCTTCGCGCAAGGCTCCGGCCTTGTTGACGACCAGTCCGACTGGGTTGCCCAGCTAGACCTGAACTTCAACAACGCGTTCGAGCTGGGTGTACGCGGGCGTTATGACGGCGTCACGACGCAGGCGAACCGGATCGACGCCTTCTCGCGCGTCTCTGTGTGGCGGGTAAATGGCGACATCACCTATTCGCTCGTCGATGATGCGGCGGTGAACACGCCGGTGCGCGAATCTGTCCGCTTCGGCGGCAATTTCCGCATGACGGACAACTGGTTCCTCGCCTATGCGATGGACCGCGATCTGGAAAGCGGCTCCACCCGCCAGCAGAATCTCAGCCTCATCTATCGCGATGAGTGCACAGATATCCGCGTAGTCTACAACCAGACCAATTTCGACATCGGCAATCTCGGCCCCAGCCGCTCGATCATGCTGCAGGTGACCCTGTTCTCGATCGGCAACTAGGCGCGGAACCTCACCGCGCTCAGGGCTTGTAGCTGCGGATCGCATCGACGATGCGGTCCTGCGTTGCCTCATCGAGATAAGGGTGCATGGGCAGGGCGATGACGCGGCCCGCCTTGGCTTCGGTCACCGGCAGACCGTCCGGCCCGGACGGATATTTCGAATAGACTGTCTGCATGTGGATCGGGATCGGATAATAGACTGCTGTCGGAATGCCGAGGCCCTTCAAGTGCGCGCCCAGACCGTCACGGTCCTCGTGCTCGATAGTGTATTGCGCCCAGGTGGAGACACCACCCTCGATCACTTGCGGTACGGCGGCAACATGGCCTTCCAGCGCTGCATTATAGCGGGCCGCCACGCGGTTGCGGGCCGCGATCTCGTCAGGGAAGATAGCCAGCTTTTCCAGCAGGATCGCGGCCTGGATCGTATCCAGGCGTGAATTCATCCCGATGCGGACAGCCCAGTATTTGGGATCATGCTCGAATTTCTTGCCCTCGATGTCGCGCGGCATCGCCTTGCCGTGGACCGAGAGGGACTCGATGAGTTCGGCCAGCCCGGCATCATTGGTCATCACCGCGCCGCCATCGCCATAGCAGCCCAGCGGCTTGGCCGGGAAGAAGGAGGTGGTGGTGATATCGCTCCAGTGAGCAGGGTGCTGGCCGCCAAGCGTGCAGCCAAAACCTTGCGCGGAATCGGCGATCAGCTTCAGCCCGTGACGGTGGCAGATTTCGGCAATCGCAGGATAGTTCGCCGGCTGCCCAAACAGGTCGACCGCAATGACGACGCGCGGGTTCAGCCGGCCCTGCGCCTTCACCATTTCGATGGATGCTTCGAGATGGGCCGGGTCCATATTGTAGGTGTGCGGATCGATGTCGACAAAGACCGGCGTGGCACCGAGCCACGGCACGACTTCGGCGGTCGCGGTGAAGGTGAAGGACGGACAGAAGACCGCACCGCCGGGGCGCAGGCCCCACGCCATCAGAGGCAGGACCAGCGCGTCAGTTCCGTTGGCGCAGCCGAGCGCATGCGAGGTGCCGCCAAAACCGGCAAGGGCAGCCTCCAGCTCCTTCACTTCCGGTCCGAGCACATAGCGTCCGCTGCGCACGACCGAGAGGACGCGTTCGTCCACCTTGTCGGATATGCGGGCATATTGTGCCTGAAGATCAATGAATTGCATGGGCATGTCCTGTCGGGCGGCGGCCTGTCACGGCCTCTTCATTATTGCGCGCGGACCATGGCGCAGAGCGCGGCGGGGAAGGAATCACAATGTATTTCCATCTCTGCACGCCCCGCCCCTTTTTTATATGCCGGGCGGGTGGCGGTCAGATTTCCTGATCGAACGCGCCGACTTCGGGATGATGGGCGAGCTCGTCCTTGATGGCGCGGAAGATGGCACTGACATCGTCGCTAGAGGTGAGGCTTTCCACCACGACGACGAGGTTTGGCGTGTTGGAAGACGCCCGGATCAGGCCCCACGCGCCATCGGCAAAGGTGAAACGCACACCGTTCACGGTGTTCACGTCCACGATCTCGCGCCCGGCAACCGGCT
>NZ_JBQLZR010000156.1:0-7868 GCF_052168375.1 Glycocaulis sp. | reverse complement strand
GGATGATACCGCCCGTGAAGATCTCGGCAGCGCCGAGCTATGGGTTCGAGACGGACGCATTGTCCGTCTGCGCGGTGCCATGGATTCCAGCTCGCAGCGCGCCTGGCACCGTGAAAGGGAAAGCTGAACCTGCCAGGAGCCAGCGATTGCCCGGTCTTAGTGGTAGCGGCGGATAAGACCGACCAGACGGCCCTGAACCTTCACCCGGTCAGGACCGAAAATCCGTGTTTCATACGCAGGGTTGGCCGCTTCAAGAGCGATGGAGCCGCCCTTGCGGCGCAGGCGTTTCAGGGTCGCTTCCTCATTATCGACCAGAGCAACGACGATCTCTCCGTTATTGGCGGTATCGCCGCGCCGGATGATCACATAGTCGCCATCAAGAATGCCTGCCTCGATCATGGAATCACCTTCCACCTCAAGGGCGAAATGCTCTCCGCCAGACACCATTTGAGAGGGAACGCCAAAGCGGTCGGTCTCGTGCTGGATCGCCTCAATCGGCACACCGGCAGCGATCTTGCCGAGCAGCGGCACATCGACGGAATCGGTTTCAACTTCGCGCCGGGCAAAATTGCCACTGACGACATTATCGGACGTGCTTGCCCGGGGTGCGGAGGCTTCGGGCAGCTTCAGGACTTCCAGGGCACGGGCCCTGTGCGCAAGGCGGCGGATGAACCCGCGTTCCTCCAGCGCGCTGACCAGCCGGTGCACACCCGACTTCGATGCCAGATCGAGCGCTTCCTTCATCTCGTCGAATGAGGGCGAAACGCCGTCTTCCGACAGGCGTTTGTGGATGAAAAGCAGCAATTCGTGTTGTTTGCGGGTCAGCATGAGGGGGTCTGAACTCCAGCTGGTCGTAAGAAGAAAACCGTAAAAGGCCACGGTTTGTTCTATGCCTGTTCCGTTTTTGGGTCAAGCCTCATTGTGCAAGGGGCTGGATATTCATCAGTGCTCTTACCGCTTGCGAGACATTCTCCTGCCGCATCAGGCTTTCGCCGACAAGCAGGCCTTTCGCTCCTGCCGCCATCACGCGGCGAGCATCGTCTGGCGTGAATATCCCGCTTTCTGCAACGAGAAAGCGGTCGTCCGGAACACGTGCCGAAAGGGCTTCGAATGTTGCCAGAGAAACGTCAAAGGTTCGGAGATTTCGGTTATTTATGCCAAGAAGCGGAGAGGGTAGTTTAAGTGCTTGCTCCAGTTCAGCAGAATCATGGATTTCAATCAGTGCGTCCATGTTCCAGTGATGGGCTTCGGCCACCAGTTCGGATGCCAGAACATCATCGACAGCGGCCATGATGACGAGAATGCAATCGGCACCAAGCGCGCGTGCTTCTGCAACCTGCCAGGGATCATAGAGGAAATCCTTGCGCAACACGGGCAACGATACCGCCGCGCGTGCCGCCACGAGGTGCGAATCTGCGCCCTGAAAGCTTTCTGAGTCGGTCAGAATGGAGAGGCAGGCCGCGCCGCCATCCTCATAAGCCTTTGCCAGCGCCGGAGGGTCGAAATCGGCCCGGATCAGCCCGCGTGACGGACTGGCCTTCTTGATTTCCGCAATCAGGGCGAGGCCATCGCTCCGCTGACGGTGCTGAAGCGCCTTGAGGAAGCCGCGCACAGGCGCACTCTCTTTCGCGCGGGCGCTGATCGCCTCATAGCCGGTTTCCGCCTTGCGTCGGGCGGTATCGGCGCGCTTGTAGACGCCGATGCGCTCCAGCGTGTCACTCATCTCTCACCTGTGTCCTTCAAGAGTTTGTTGCGGCAACCAGGCTTGCCAGTGTGGTTTTGGCCCGTCCGTCGTCGATGGCATGCGCGCCGAGACGGACACCCTCCTTGAGGTCGTTTGCAAGGCCTGTGAGTATCAAGGCCGCGCCCGCATTCATCAGCACGATATCGCGATAGGCACCCGGCTCACCGTCCAGAAGCCGGTGAAGCGCCGCTGCATTCTCTGCCGGCTCACCGCCTTTGAGAGCATCCAGACCGACGCGCTGCAGGCCTGCCTCTTCCGGCGACAGGGTGAAAGTGCGCACGCTTCCATCGGCTTCCAGCGCCGCCACATGGGTCTCGCCTGTGGTGGTGATCTCATCGAGCCCGTCAGAGCCATGGACGATCCAGGCTCGTTCTGCGCCGAGGTCCCGCAAGGCTTCCGCCATTGGCACGAGCCAGCGGCGGTCGAAAACACCCAGCAATTGCCGGCGGGTGCCTGCCGGATTGGAGAGCGGGCCCAGAAGATTAAAAACCGTCCGCACGCCAAGCGTCTTGCGGGCTGGCGCGACATGGCGCACTGCGCCGTGATGGGCCTGGGCGAAGAGAAAGGCGACACGCGCCTCGTCCAGCGCGCGCGCGGTTTGCTCCGGCGTGGCCATCAGGTTCACGCCAACGGATTCCAGCACTTCTGCAGAACCTGATTTCGATGAGGCTGCCTTGTTGCCGTGCTTGGCAACCACTGCGCCAGCCGCCGCAGCCACGATGGCGGCAGCCGTGGAGATATTCCACGTTCCCCGCGCATCGCCGCCGGTACCGCAGGTATCGATCGCAGTGTCAGGCGCTGTCACCATCCGCATGCGGGCCCGCATGGCCCGGGCGCCGGTCGCCAGAACGGCCGGATTCTCGCCAATCGCCGCCAGGCCAATCAGGAAGCCGCCGACTTCCGCAAGATCCGCCTCGCCGTCCATCAGCGCGCCAAAGGCCGCTTCCAGCGCAGGCGTTTCGGGCAGCTGTCCCGAAGCCAGCGCAGTAATGGCCGGACGCATGGCACTCATGCCGCCTTGTCCTTACGGCCGGGGATGAGGTTCAGGAAGTTTCGAAGCAAGGCGTGGCCATGCTGGGAAGCAATGGATTCCGGGTGGAATTGCACGCCATGCACAGGGCGGCTCTTGTGTCGAACGCCCATGATTTCGCCATCGGCGGTGCGGGCATTGACGATCAGATCGCTGTTTTCGGGAAGGTTCACGGCCAGTGAATGATAGCGCGTGGCTTCGAAGGGTGAGGGCAGTCCGGCAAACACGCCGGTGCCGTCATGGTCTATCGGGCTGGTCTTGCCGTGCATGATCTCACGCGCCTGGACAACCTTTCCGCCATAGACCTGGCCCATCGCCTGATGACCGAGACAGACGCCCAGAATTGGAAGATCGGCCGGCGCGCGCCCAAGCAATTCGAGGCATATGCCCGCCCGGTCGGGATCGCATGGCCCTGGCGACAGAACGACAGCATCGGCGCCCAGCGCCAGCGCGGCCTCAGCACTCATCGCATCATTGCGGATCACCCGCGTCTGCGCACCAAGTTCCTCGAAATAATGCACGAGGTTGAAGGTGAAGCTGTCGTAATTGTCGATGATAAGCAGCATGCCCGAGGACGTCCGTATTGCAGCGCGGCATGGCAATCTAGCGGCGCATGAGGGACCCGCCAATGATGCCGACTCAGCTTAGGCATGATTTTCATGTCCGCGCCCTCCACAAGTTTCATCCAGTTGGCCAGTGCAGCCGCCGCAGCGATGCTGTTGCTGGCGGGACTGGCCATTCAGGCTGGTAACCGGCCGGCGCCGGCGGCCGGGCTGATCACGCAGACGTTGGACTCTGCCGTTGCCGCGCCTGTGCAGCAGGTGGAGGCGCCTCTGGCGACCGAGGTAACGCCCCCGCAAACCCCGGCCGTCCAGGCTACCCCAAGGCCCATGCTCGCGGTCATCATGGATGATGTGGGGCCTGACAGGGCCCTGGCGCAAGCAGTGCTCGATATCGGCTTCCCGCTGACGGTTTCCGTCCTGCCATTTGCCGATGCGGCGCCCGAAATTGCCCGCGCGGCGGGCGATGCCGGCCATGATGTGTTCGTCCACCTGCCAATGGAGCCTGTAGGGCTGGATGATCCGGGACCCAATGCTCTACTACGCAGCCATTCCCGCGCCGACATTGCAGCACGCCTGTCCTGGGCTTTGGCCCGGGTGCCGGGCGCAGTCGGCCTGAATAATCACATGGGCAGTGCCATGACGGCAGACCGCGCCGCCATGGAGCGCGTTGCATCGGTCATCGGTGAGTCTTCGCTGATTTTTGTGGATTCTCTCACGCATCCGGGTTCGGTAGCGGCCTCCGCAGTGGCGCAGTCCGGTACAATCAGCTTCCGCCGTGACGTCTTCCTTGATCACGACCGGTCAGTGCAGGCGATTGACCGGGCCATCGATGAAGCCCTGCGCCGTGCTGTGGAGACCGGCTCGGCGATAGCCATCGCGCATCCTCATGCTGTAACGCTGGCGGCGCTCGCAACCCTGCCCGAAAGGGCCAAGGCTATGGGCGTTGAACTTGTAGGAATGCGTGATCTGGCTGCCCGGCAGGCGTCCGGACGATCGAGCTAGGAGAATCGCCAGGCCTCTGCGGCGGCCCGGAACAGGGCCTTGGCCTTGTTCACCGTCTCGATGCGCTCGGCTTCCGGATCGGAATCAAGCACGACCCCGGCACCGGCCTGAACGTGCATCATGCCGTCTTTCAGGACCGCCGTGCGAAGGGCAATACAGGTATCCATTCCGCCACCGGCACCGAAATAGCCGACCGCGCCTGCATAGATTCCACGCCGGTGCGGCTCCAGCTCTTCAATGATCTCCATTGCGCGGACCTTGGGCGCGCCGGAGACCGTGCCGGCCGGAAAGCCTGCAAAGAGAGCCGACACCGCGTCCTCGCCCTCTTTCAGCTCACCTTCGACATTGGAGACGATGTGCATGACATGGCTGTAGCGCTCAACGATCTCGCGCTCTGTCACGCGCACGCTGCCCTGTTTCGCGACGCGCCCCACATCATTACGTCCAAGATCCAGCAGCATCAGGTGCTCTGAACGCTCCTTTGGGTCAGCCAGCAATTCGGCCTCGTTGGCATTGTCCTCTTCCGGCGTGGCGCCGCGCGGCCGTGTGCCTGCAATGGGCCGGACCGTGACCGTATTGTCGCGCAGGCGTACCAGGATTTCAGGGCTGGAACCGGCAATCGAAAAGCCGTCGAAATCAAAGAAGAACAGGAAGGGCGAGGGGTTGGTCCGACGCAAGGAGCGGTAGAGCGCGAAAGGTGGAGCGGTGAACGGAGCCGAGAAGCGCTGGCTTGTCACGATCTGGAAGGCATCACCCGCGCGGATATACTCGCGCGACCGGTTCACGTTTGCGTGGAAGGCCGCCGGCTCCATATTGCTGGCCGGTTCGTCCATCGCCGAGGGTTCCTGTACGGCACGATGCACGGGCGCAGCAGAATCAAGGCGGTCAAACACAGCCTCGATCCGCCTCGCAGCGGCCTCAACGGCCTCGCGGGCGGTGACGCCGTTGGAGAGCCGGGCAGGCGCTGCCGCCAGAATCTCCTGACGTACAGCATCGAATACGACTACCACGCGCGGACGCATCAGGAATGCATCGGGCGTACCCAGCGGATCGGAAGGCGCGCTGGCGGGAAGTCTCTCGATCTCCCGGATCATGTCATAGCCGAGATATCCAAAGAGGCCTGCGGCAATCGGCGCGAGCGACGCAGGTACATCCAGGGCAGATTCCGCCAGCAGCCGCTTCAAGGAGGGCAGGGGTGCGCCATCCTCCTCAAGGCGTTCGGGCGTCGCCTCGAAATCGTCCGCACGGGCGATACGGGCAACGCCGTCCCGGCATTGCCAGATGAGATCCGGATCAAGGGCAATGGCCGAATAGCGCCCCCGATAGGTCCCGCCTTCTACACTTTCCAGCAGGCAGGAATGGCGCGCGGTACCCGATAGTTTCAGATAGGCTGAAACCGGGTTTTCGAGGTCGTCCACACGCTGCGAGGTGAGAAGGACACGGCCCTCGGCCTCACAGCGCGCAATGGCCGCGTCAATGTCCAGATCGCCAAGGCTCATGATGTGGCCTATTCGACTTCCGTGCGGCCCAGGGCTGCATCACGAAGCTGGGCGTTGATCCGCACCGGATAGGCATCCAGAAGGGCACGCTCCAGTGCTGCAACCACATCTTCCTCATAGCCTTGCGCAAGGGTTTGCGTGGCTTCTGCACCAAGGTCGCCGGAGCCTGCATTGATGGCGGTCACCACAGCAACGGCGCGCGTACGCTGGTCGCCGGCACGCGATTCAAATGGTGTGTCGGTCTGGGCAGTAAACGCGGCCCCCACGAGCGCTTGTGTGAACGGACCAGCCGTCTGGGTGCGGCCAATCGTGGTTTCCTCGACGCGCGTGCCGGGAATGCTGGCTGCGATAGCATCGAGGCTTTCACCAGCCTGGGCGCGCTCAAGTGCCGCCGTGACGGTCTCCTGGAGACGGTCATCAATCTGGCGCAGGCGCCAGAAGGAAGAAGCCTGCTCGCGCACCTCGGAAAGCGGTGCCAGCGCGCTGGGGCGGATGGCATCGACACGCACGATGAAATAGCCGCCATCGCCGTACGGCGTGAACTCTGAGGTAAAGCCTTCTTCAGTGGTGCGGGCCGCTTCAAGGATGGCTTCCTCGCGGATAATGCTCATCAGCGGTGAGCCAGATGCCGCTTCGAACGCATCCGGTGTCATGAAGTCGAATTGCTCCAGCGGAATGCCGGCGGCGTCAGCCGCCTCTTCAAGCGTCGCACCGCGTCCACGCTGGTCCTCGAACTCGGCGAGCGCGTCCAGAACACGATATTCGGCAGCATCACCAGCAAGCTCGGTACGAAGCTCCTCGGCGACGTCTTCGAATGCGGGCACCTCCGGATCGCTGGCCGTTTCGACATAGACGGCCCGCCAGCCAAGACGGCCCTGAACCGCGCGCGCTTCACCTTGAGCCATTTCGAAGGCGGCTTGCGCGATCACCTGATCGGGAACGGCGAAGACTTCCACATTCTCCAGCCGTACAGGCTCACCAAGCCCGGTAGCGCCAGAAATTCCTGCTGGTGCTTCACCGGCATTCAGACGGTCCACAACAGCCTGCGCGGTGGCTTCATCCGGCGTCACCCATTGCAGGAAGGTGCGAACGGCCGGATCGGCCAGTTCGCCGGTTTCCGCGCGCATATCATAAAGTTCACGCAGTTCTGCCTCATCAACCTCGACGTCAGGCGAGACCAGTTGCGGGTCAAGGCGCACCAGCGAAATGCGGCGCTGTTCCGGCAAGGTGAAGAAGTTTGCGTTCTCTTGGATGAAGGCCTGGAGCGTCTCGTCGTCCGGCGCGCCCGGCTCGCCGGCCAGTTCTGGCGGGACCAGCAGGGCCCGGATCGTGCGCGTTTCGCCCTGAAAGCGGGCGCGCAGCTGGTCGAAGAGGGCAGGCGGGGTTGCGCCCGAAAGGGCCGCATCGATGAATTGCTGGCGTTGCAGGTCACTGCGCAACTGGTCTTCGAACGTATTGGCCGTCCAGCCCTCCTGGCGCAGCCATTCATTATAGGCCGCCGGATCGAAGCGATTGTTGAACACGCTCTGGAAGGCCGGCGCATCCTGAATCAACTCGGCAACCTGCTCGTCCGTCGCGGCGATGCCCAGTTCGCGCGACTGTGCCGTGATCGCTGCCTGCGCCACCAGCATGTTCATGATGCCGTCGCCAAGGCCTGCCGCGTCGGCTTCCTGTTGCGTCACGCGCGGGTTCTCGATCTGGATGCGGCGCATCTCGCGCTGCATCGTGCGGCTGACCGTCTGCACGGTGACGCGCTCTGAACCCACCGTCGCGACGGCGTTACCGGTGCCGGTGAAAATGTCGTTGATGCCGAACAGCGCGAACGCGGCCACCACCGGAACGATGATGATCAGAACGGCGAGGGGAGAGCGGGCGAGATTTCGAATGACAGAGAGCATGGAGCGTCAATTACACCGGTGAAGAGGACTGCGACAGGCCGGGGCCTGCCAAGGCGGCGGACCCTAGCCGTGGCAGGTGCGCCGGGCAAGGCTGCTGGCCTGTCCGGAACCGCTTGGTGTTTGCCGTTGGCG
>NZ_JBQLZR010000155.1:0-1158 GCF_052168375.1 Glycocaulis sp. | reverse complement strand
AAAGCCTGGCCATGGAGACCATGGTCGGCCCGACGTTGACGGCGCATCCGACCGAGACCAAGAGGGTCACAGTCCTGGAGATCCATCGGCGCATCTATCGGCTCCTGGTTCAATTGGAGAACGACCGCTGGACACCTCGTGAGCGAGAGGCGCTGCTCGACGAGATCACAGACGAGATCGACCTTCTGTGGATGACGGGCGAGTTGCGGCTGGACCGCCCAACACCCGACGACGAAATCGCGGGCGGGCTGCATTTTTTCCGGGATGTTCTGTTTGATGCTGTGCCGCAGGTCTTCGAAAGCTTCCTGCGTGCCGTCGCAGCGGGTCAGGCGGCGGAGGCAGTGCCGCGCCTGCGTTTCCATTCCTGGATCGGCGGTGATCGCGATGGAAACCCGAACATCTCGACGCAGGTTACCGAACGCGCGCTGATTGCGGGGCGGCGTACGGTTCTCGCAAAGTACTGCGCGCTTCTGACGCAGGCTGCGGCCAGGCTGTCGATCAGTGACCGCATCATGCCGATGGCACCGGCCGAGGCCGAAGCTCTGCGTCGAATCGTGACCGATCCGGGCAAGGTGGCGCGCAATGCCAACGAGCTGTTCCGCCAAGCGGTCTCGGCGATCAAGTTGCGGCTCGAATCCGACGGCTATGGACATGTCTCCGCCTTCGTTGCCGATCTGCGGGCGGTGGAGAGCGCGCTTTCGAGCCTCGAGGCGGGGCACCAAGCGGCGCGGCACATAAGACCTGTCCGCTGGCTTGCCGAAGTATTTGGGTTCCGCACGGTCACGCTCGACATCCGGCAGAACGCAACCGTCACGAATGCGGTTCTCCGCGAGGTCTGGCAGGCCGCCGACGAGGAGTCGGCACCGGACCCCGGCACCGGGGCCTGGTCGCACCGCCTGCGCCAAGAGCTTTCGGCCGAGACGCTGCCCCCGATCACGGTCGCGGCATTGTCGCCGATGGCGCAAGATCTCTTTGGGCTCCTCGAGATGATGCGAAATGTCGTCGCGGGCGACGACCCGCAGGCGATCGGTCCTTTCATTCTTTCGATGACAAGCTCGGCCGACGACCTCCTCGCTGTCTTGTTGCTGGCGCGATATGCCGGCTTCGACCGCGAAACCCCCGAGCTGAACCTGGTTCCCCTGTTTGAAACCATCGCCG
>NZ_JBQLZR010000154.1:0-6439 GCF_052168375.1 Glycocaulis sp. | reverse complement strand
GAGCTGGGCGCTTTCGCCCAGCCTCTGCCCGTGGGCGGAAATCCCCATGACATCGCAAATGCGGCTGTCTATCTCGCCAGCGACGAGGCGCGCTTCGTGACGGGTCAGGCACTCGTCGTCGATGGTGGCCTGACCACGGGAACGGTGCCTGACCCCAATGGCGGCACGGCTGCGATCCTGGCCGAGGTGCTGGGCGTTGATCTGGCGAAGGTAAAGGCGGAGCAGGGCATAACCTGAAGACAAGACCGGCGTTAACCGTCCGTCAGGCATGGGTTAATCGAGGCGTGGAAACACCGCCCATTGGCACGATACATGCGAGTCCCGGCCTCGAGCAGGCAATGGAGCGACCAGCATGTTACGCTGTGAGACAATCAGAGCCGACGCCTTGAGCGCGCAGGATCATGCCGCCTGGGTCCAGATGGCACAGGCCACCGGTCTGGCATCCCCGCTGCTGCATCCCGATTTTGCCCAGACCGTGGCCCAGGCACGCAATGACGTGGAAATTGCCCTGTTCCGTGATTGCAGCGGCCTTGCGGCCGTTTTCGCCTACCATCGCCGGCCCGGCGGCTTTGCCCGGCCTATCGGCTCGGCCTTTTCCGATGTTCACGCAATTCTGCGCCGCGGCGATGTATTCGCCCGCGACGAGGAATTGCTCTCGATGGCGGGGCTGTCGCGTGCCCGCTTTTCCGCGCTCTTTACGCCTGACAAGCCGCCGGCCGCCGGGCTCGAGCCTGTGGGGCCGTCGCGCGCCGCGCTGAAGCGTTCAACAGCAGACGCACTCCTTTCGGAGCTGCAAGGCGAGCACCCCAAGCGCTTCAAGGACTTCCGCCGCCGCCTGCGCAAGCTGGAGACCGAGATCGGCGAGGTCCGTCTGGAACGCTGCACCGACCGCGAGACGCTCGATCAGCTGATCGCCTGGAAGCGCATCCAGTACCGCGAGACCGGACGCCATGACGTGCTGGCGCCGCGCTGGACCGCGCGCATGATGCATGCCCTTTTCGACAAGCCCGGCCCTGTGACCGGACGGCTTTACACGCTACGTGCTGGAGGACGTTTGCTGGCAGCCGAGTACGGCCCGGAAGGTCATGGCACCTTCCACCCCTGGCTGGCCGCCTATGACCCGTCATTGTCCGTCTACTCGCCGGGCCACTTGCTGGTCTACCTGCTCTTGTCCCGGATGGATGAGCTGGGCCTGACCCGCTACGAAATGGGTACGGGCCACGAGGACTACAAGAAATACTTCACCAATCACCGCTCCGAGCTTTTCAGCGGTCTCGCGCGTGCGCCGCATCTTGAGGAGCGCGTCCGGGAAGCTGCCACCCAGCTGATGAATGCCATCCTGGCGCTCGGCGGCGAACGGGTGCGCAGTTTCGGTGAGCGCATCCACAGCCGCATCGATCACATTGCCGCTGCCGAAACGAGTGCTGCCGGGCGCTGGGCAGGGCTTACCCGCGCCGCAGGCATGCTCTTCGCCGGACAGCGCAGCAGCTGAAACCCGCCTGATACCGATTGAAAAAGGGGCGCGGCCAGTGGCTGCGCCCCTTTTGATTTCCAGAACCGGTGAGAGGGCCTATTCGCCCGCTTCATCCTCCCAGCCCCAAGGGGTGGGCGGCGTCTCGACCGGTTCAGTCAGGTCGAACGTGACCTCGAACAGGCGGTTGGGACGCGTCAGGGCGTAGGTGAAGGTCGTGTCGGTAATTTCCATGATCCAGACATTGTCCATGGACACCGGAATGTTCTCCCGCTCGAACAGCTCGCGCGAGAAACCATCGGCCGGAAACTCGACGCGCGCCGTCACCGGCGGCGCAACACTTTCGCCGCCATACTGGGTCAGCGTGTCTTCCGAACCATCTTCATGACGGTGATCGTGCTTCAGGCGCAGCCGGCCATCATCCAGGCGGGTAATGACCCAGGTGCGCGAATGATCGCCGCCGACGTGGAAGGGCACGCGCACCTCGTTTGCGTAGCACTCGCGCACATGCATCACGAGACGCTCGCCAGCGAAAGCCGCATCGGCCTCGGTCACCGGGCTGGTGATTTCGCCTTCAAAGGCCTGGCCGCAATATTGCGACAGCCCTTCGATTAGACCGTCCTGACCGGCCAGCTCCGGCTCGGCTTCGGCGACGACAGCAGGCGCGTCTTCCGCGATATCGGCCATGGACGGCGCCGGCGAAGGCGCGACTTCAGCGTCGAGATCAGCTGCCGTCACTTCCGGATCGGGCACCGATTCCGGGAGCGGTTCGGGCTGAGGATCAGGAACATTGTCGTTGGGATCGCAAGCGGCGAGTAGCGCGGCCAGCGCCACGGAACTTCCCAGAAGGGCGAAACGTGAAAGTGTCATCCTGCGGCCTCCAATCGTGCCTTGACCAGTTTCTGGACCTTCTTCACCGCCCTTTCGCGTTTGAGGCGGGAAAGATAGTCGATGAACAGCACCCCTTCGAGGTGGTCCATCTCGTGCTGGATACAGACGGCGAAGAGATCTTCGGCAATGTCCTCGCGCGCGTTTCCGTCATAGTCGAGATACTTAACGCTGACGCGGGCCGGGCGTTCCACTTCGTCATAGACGTCCGGGATCGACAGGCACCCCTCGCTATAGGGCCGCGTCTCCTCGGTAAGCGGGGTCACGACCGGATTGACGAAATAGCGCGGGGCGTTGCGCTGCTCGGACAGGTCCATGACGATGACCCGCTTGTCGACGCCGATCTGGATCGCCGCAAGGCCGATGCCGTCTGCGTCGTACATGGTTTCCACCATGTCATCCATCAGGGTGCGTAGCGCGTCATCCACGCCGTCAACGGGCTTGGAAACCAGTTTCAGGCGCGGGTCGGGGACAGTGAGAATAGGATGTACAGCCATGGCGCAACAGGTAAGCGCCAAAGGCGTTTCGATCAAGCATCACCAGCCTTGGCCTCGTCCGCGCCGTCATCAGCAGGCGCAGCCAGCGCGCGCGGTGTCTCGTCCACCTGTTCAGGCGCTCCCAGCGCCTTGGTACTGGACGCAGCATTCAGCTCGGCCATCTTGCGCGTGGAAACCAGCACCCGGCTTTCCAGCGAGGCAACCGCACTGTTGAAATTGGTGGTGGCGGATTTCAGGCCCGTCCCGACGCGGGAGAGATAGCCGGTGAACGTGTGCAGACGGTCATGAATCTCCGCGCCGAGAGAGGCGATTTTGCGGGCATTGTCCTCCAGCGCCTGCTGGCGCCAGCCATAAGCGACCGCCTTGGCCAGCGCGAGCAGGGTAGAGGGCGTGACGATGATGACATCCTGCGCGATAGCCTCATCGAACAGGCCCGGCTCTTCCTCCATTGCCGCCGAATAGAAGCTCTCGCCGGGAATGAAGAGGGCCACGAAATCGATCGCACCTTCGACCGAGCGCGCATAATCCTTGCTGGCCAGCTGGCGGATATGGGTCTTCACCTGCATGGCGTGCCGGCGCAAATGCTGCTTTCGGGTGGTCTCGTCAGGCGCCTCGACCGCATCGAGATACGCCGATAGCGCCACCTTGGAATCGATCACGAACCGCCCGCCGCCCGGCAGGCGCACCACGAAATCCGGCCGCAGCGCCGCGCCTTCGCTGTCGCGGGCCTGGTACTGGCTTTCATAGTCGATGCCCTTGGTAAGACCGGCCAGTTCCAGCACGTTTTCGACCGTGCGCTCGCCCCACTGGCCGCGCGTTGTGGACGAGCGCTGGAGCGCGTTGACGAGCTTGGCGGTTTCCTGCTGCTGACCGGCAAGTCCCTGACGCAGCGCATTGATCTGCTCGCCAAGCTCGCCGCGATGGGAGGCGCGCTCCTTCTCGATGCTGTCCACAGTGGCCTTGAACTGGTCGAGCTTTTCACGGATCGGCGTCACCAGCTCCTTCACGCTGCCTTCGGCCTTCTCCTGGTTCTGCTTGAAGGTTTCGGCGGCCCGTTCGAGGAAGGCTTTCTGTGACTTGTCGAGCGCCTCATTGGCCAGAAGCTGGAACTTCTCCTGCACGGCATTAGAGAGCTGTGTCAGGCTTTCGCGCTCGCGGCGTACGGCTTCAGCCTCTGTCTCCAGACGGGCCTGCAAGGACGCCGCGGCTTGCTCTGCCTCGCGCCGGGCTGCCCGTTCGCTGTCCAGCTCGCTCTGGCGCTGGGCGCGCTCTGCCTCGTGGCGCGCCTGCTCCTCGGCGATGCGTTCCTTCAGTACCGTCTCGCGCTGGCCAGCACCGCGCATCAGGAGGAAGACCAACAACGCTCCCACTACGAAGCCGCCACCAGCAATGAGCGCGATATTGAGCATTTCCATCGGTGCTTTCCTCGTGACGACGCGAATCAGACTGGCAGACTAACCCGTAGCGCCGGCTCCGCCGCCAGTGTCCGCCAACCCGTTCACATCTGTGTCAGCGCGGCAACAAACACTGGCCAGCCGCGTTGCCATCCCTATCTCGGCGTGTGAACGCTTTTGCAAATCCGGATTGGGGAGATTTTGTACATGATCCGCACCCTTGCCTTGAGCCTTGCCCTGTCGGTCAGTTCCGGCGTCCTTTTTGCGCAGGAAATCTACGAAACCGAACAGGCGAGCTTCCGTGTTGAAACCGTGGCCGAAGGCCTGAACTACCCTTGGTCGATCGGCTTCCTGCCGTCCGGTGAAATGCTGGTGACCGAGCGCGATGGCGGGGCGCAAGGCCTGCGCATCGTCGATGCGGACGGCAATCTGGTTGCAACGCCCGTCAGCGGCTTGCCGGACGATGTCGTGGTGAACCGTCAGGGCGGCCTGTTCGATGCCATTGCCCACCCGGATTTCGCGCAGAACCGTCTCGTCTACATCTCCTACGCCAAGGGCACGCTGGAGGCGCACCACACCGCGCTCATCCGCGCCCGCCTCAGCGAGGACCTGACCACGCTGGAAAACGTGGAAGAGATTTTCGAGGTCAATTTCGACCACGCCACCAACCGCCACCATGGCGGCAAGATCCTGTTCGACCGTGACGGCTATCTCTGGCTGAGCCTTGGCGATGCCGGCAATCACATGGATGAGGCGCAGAACCCGGCCAACCATATCGGCACGCTCGTTCGCCTCAATGATGATGGCAGCGTGCCTTCCGACAATCCCTTCGCGGATGGCAATGGCGGCGCCCCGGAAGTGTGGAGCTATGGCCACCGCAATATCCAGGGCCTCGACCAGCACCCCGAAACCGGCACGGTGTGGAGCCATGAGCACGGCCCACGCGGCGGCGACGAGATCAATATCCACGCCACCAGCGGCCTGAACTATGGCTGGCCCGAAATCACCTACGGTATCAACTATAACGGCACGATCATCACCGAAGAGCGCGCCCGCGACGGGCTGGAACAGCCGATCTGGTACTGGAACCCGTCCATCGCAGCCTCCGGCATGGCCTTCTACACCGGCGATGCGTTCCCGCACTGGCAAAACGATGTGTTCGTCGGGGCGCTGGCCGGCATGCACATTGCCCGGCTTGAAACCGATGGTGACCGCGTGATCGGTCAGGAGCGCCTTGTAGAGGACCTGGAAGAGCGCATCCGCGACGTGCGCACCGGGCCTGACGGCTTCATCTATTTCACCACCGACAGTGACGAGGGCCGCGTCATGCGCCTCGTGCCTGCCGAGTAGCCTGAGCCGTGTTCCCTGCCGGCCATGCCGGCCGGGACAACACATCTGGCGGCTCGACATCAGGCCCGGCCCGGTCAATTCTCCGGCCGTCTCCAAGCTGCGCGAACCGATGCCCGCCATGACGCAAGTGAATGTCGATCTTGTCCTTGATCCGGTCTGCCCGTGGTGCTGGCTTGGCCATCGCTACTGGCAGGCGGCTCAAGACCTGGTGCCGGAAATTCCGGTCGAGACGATCCTGCGGCCCTTCCAGCTCGACGCGTCCGTGCCGCGCGAGGGCCAGCCCTATCGCGACTACATGAAGCGCCGGTTTGGCGATAACAGTTCAGGACGCTTCAAGGCGATGCGCGACCATCTCGAGCAGGCCGGTCCCGCCGCCGGTATCGTTTTCAATTTCGACGAAATCACCATGCGCCCCAACACGCTGGACGCACACCGGCTGATCCGCTGGGCGCAAGGTCAGGGCAAGGGGGCAGAGGCCGCCGAAGCCTTGTTCAAGGCCTATTTCGAGGAGCGGCGTGATATCGGCTCCAGCGCCGAACTCGCCGCGATCGCCGCAGATATCGGCCTTGATGCGACCCTCGTCACCGAACTTCTCGCCACCAGCCGCGACCGGGAGACGCTTGTTCGCGAGGAAGGCTTCTACCGCTCGCTCGGCGTCGCGGGCGTGCCCTGCTTCATCTTCAACGGCGCATTCGCGGTGTCCGGGGCCGAGGCCCCCGAGGTGCTGGCCGATGCGATCCGCAAGGCGGCAACCCTGCCGCCACCGGAGGATGCGTGACTGACGACCGCCCCCTCCTCGCATCCCTGATTGCCGGGATAATCCTTGGCGCCTGCACGCC
>NZ_JBQLZR010000153.1:0-12055 GCF_052168375.1 Glycocaulis sp. | reverse complement strand
CGGCGGCTTGCCGGCCGCCTTCGCAGCCGCCAGCGCCCCGTTGCACTGGTAGGGCGCAAGGTCGGGCCGGTCGCTTTCCGATACGCGGCCAAGCCCGGCATCAAGGCCGGATGCGGCAAAGGCATCGCCCAGCAGGGCGCTGAGCTGATCGGCTAGTCGTGTCATGTCGGTCCAGAGGGGCTGATTATTCGATGGGAACGCGGAAACGCAGGCCCGAGCGGTTGAACTCCACCTGTTCCGGTGTCAGCTCGAACCCGACAATCACCTCGAAGTTCGAACCCGACGTATCCGCCCCGGCGCGCGGGATCAGAATGGTCGGGATTTCCTCCACGATCTCCACCCGGTTTGCCCCGGCCGGGAATGTGACGGTGATCGGGAAGACCTCGCGCGCGATCACGGCCCGGTCGGTTCGCGTCACGGCCACGAAATAGCGGTAGGTGTGCGTGCTGCCCTCGGCGGCAGCGCCGCGCCCGAAAGCAAACCGCACGGCCAGTTCCATGTCGATCGGCGAGGCATTGCGGTCGGTGTAGCTGCACCCGCCCGCGACATTGAGAATCTCGCCGGTAAAGCCCACATTGCGCAGGAGCTGCTCCTCGCCGCGGAATTCCACCAGGCGGTGGGCGTCGTAGAGCGAAAGCGCGCTCGGGCACGGGCCGGGATTGGCCTGCGGGCCGTCCAGCCGGTCACGGACACTCTGGCAGCCGGCAAGCAGGATGGCGGCGGCACATACAGCGGCGATGGAACGCATGGGATCTCCCGAATGCCAGTTCGTCGATATGCGTGAGAGGCGGGCCGTGCAGGTTGCGGGCGCGCCGGGCTCTGCTAAACCTCGTGTCTAAGCCGTGCATAGCGCGAGAGCAACGCTGTCGCGCCCCTGCCACTGAGGAAAACCGTGAGCACGTTGCCGCCCCTCCACATTCTCCTTGCTGCACCGCGCGGTTTTTGCGCCGGTGTGGACCGCGCCATCCAGATCGTGGAGAAGGCGCTGGAGCGCTACGGACCGCCCGTCTATGTGCGCCACGAGATCGTGCACAACAAGCATGTGGTGAACCGGCTCAAGGCCATGGGCGCGGTCTTCGTCAAGGAGCTGGACGAATGCCCGGACGACCGCCCGGTCGTGTTCTCCGCCCATGGCGTTCCCAAACGCGTGCCCGAGACGGCGAAGGCCCGCAACATGCTGTTCGTCGATGCCACCTGCCCGCTTGTCTCCAAGGTGCATGTCGAGGCCGCGCGCCATCACCGCAATGATCTGGAGATCGTGCTGATCGGCCATGCCGGCCACCCGGAAGTGATCGGCACGATGGGTCAGCTGCCTGAAGGCGCCATCCACCTCATCGAGACGGTGGAGGATGCGCAAGCCTTCACCCCGCGCGACCCGCAAAAGCTCGCCTACGTCACCCAGACCACGCTGTCGGTCGATGACACGGCGGCCATCGTCGAGGTCCTGCAGCAGCGCTTTCCGGCCATGGCCGCGCCGCACAAGGAAGATATCTGCTACGCCACGACCAACCGTCAGGAGGCAGTGAAGGCCCTCGCCCCGCGCTCGGACCTGGTGCTGGTGGTGGGCGCGCCCAACTCCTCCAACTCGGTGCGCCTTGTGGAAGTGGCCAAGCGCGCCGGCGCACCCGATGCCCGCCTTGTCCAGAACGCATCGGAGATGGACCGGGCCTGGCTCGATCATGTCGATGTGCTGGGCGTGAGCGCCGGGGCCTCCGCGCCGGAGGAACTCGTTGAGGACGTGCTGACGCAGCTCGCCGGTTTCCGCAAGCTGACCATTGAGGAAGTGCGCGTGGCGAGCGAGGATGTCGTCTTCAAACTGCCGCGCGAGGTGGCGTGATGAGCGAAAA
Organism: Glycocaulis sp.; assembly: GCF_052168375.1. NCBI lineage: Bacteria > Pseudomonadati > Pseudomonadota > Alphaproteobacteria > Maricaulales > Maricaulaceae > Glycocaulis > Glycocaulis sp. The sequence continues at coordinate 10,208 of NZ_JBQLZR010000153.1, read as the reverse complement.
CAAGACGCAGGCCACACCCGTCTCCGTCGACGAATTTCTGGCCACGATAGAACCGGAACACAAGCGCGAGGAAGCCCGCCAGCTCACCGCCCTGTTTGCAAAGGTGACAGGGTTCGAGCCGGTCATGTGGGGCCCCTCCATCATCGGTTATGGGCGCTATCACTATGTCTATGAGAGCGGGCGCGAAGGCGATTTCCTCGCCACCGGGTTTTCGCCGCGCAAAGCCCAGCATTCCATCTACATATTGCCCGGCTATACCGATTTCGGACCGATCCTGGCCCGTCTCGGCAAGCACTCCAAAGGCAAGTCCTGCCTTTATGTCAAACGCCTGTCCGACATCGACATGGACGTGCTGGCCGAGCTGATCGCCGCCGGCCTGAAGGACCTCGACGCGAAATGGACCGTCCAACCGCGCTGAGGCGGGTAGGACAGCGTCATTCCTGAAATGCTCCCCGCCATGCTACGCTCCTGCAACCTGACGGCGCATCGGGGCCGTCGGCAGCAGGAGGAGCGATTCCATGGGCATGTTCTCGCTAATGGCCGCGTCATTGACGCTTGTGTCCACGACGCCTGACTGCCGGATCGGCCTGGCCTCTGACCTGATCGTGTCGCCTTTGAGCACGCCCGGCCACTACCACCCGGAAAGCCGGGTGGAGCCGGGTACGGTGACGCATTTCTTCACCAGCGGTTCACCGCAATGGGGGTTCGCGGCGGACGGCGATGGCATCGCCGCCCGCCCGGCCTCCGGCGGGGCCGACCTGTCCCGCCTGCACCTGCGCGCGATGCATCTGGGCTGTGATGTGGCGGCCAACCGGGCCGAGCTGGAAAGCCAGGCGCAGAGGCTGGAAACTCTGAAAACCAGTGAGGACTGGAGCCGCCTCGGCAGGGCCTATATCGCCATATTGCTCTATGAGATATACGCCGCGATTGACGCTGACGGCGGCGAGCGCGAGCGCCTTACCGCTGAGCTCGATACAATAGCCTATAATGACTACGAGGCGGGGTATTTCCGCGCACTGACATCTGTGTCGGATACTTACCCGAGGGCCCTAGCAGCCATCGAAGCGAGAGACTTGGAGGCCTACAGGACCCACCTGATAACTCTGGCAGAGAGCCATGACCGTATCGGACGCCAAAGCCCATACGATTACCAACCCTATCAGCGCCCCGGCGGAAACCTCCAGGACACCACCAGTCTAGGCGCCTACCCCTTGCATTTCGTTCGTATTGCCATCGTAAGGCTGAATGCGGCCCGGCTCAGAGTACTTGGAGAGGCCGAGTCTGGCGGCATGCCCTGGCATCTGGACGAAATCGCCATCTTCGACGATTTGTTTGAAGGCGACCTTCCACAGCCTCTTGCTGACGCCGCCGGTGACCTGGCAACGTTTGCGGAGTTCGCCCGCAGGTCCGGCAACCTGCCTGAACGCACTTCAGGCCGGTCCGTTTTTTCTACACTCATGTACGCGATCGGAGCGCAGGAAGGATACTGGGCACCGCCCTATCTGTATTCCCCCTATCTCTGGGCGCAGTATCAGCTCGCCGAGTTCGAAATGATCTCCGCCCTACATGACCTCCGCTACGATCCGGATGCCACCGAGGCCGAGATTGAAGCGGGCATCCTGCCTTTCAACCATAACGACTACACCTGCGCCGCCGAAGCCCGTTATGAGGCCGCGCGCGACGTGCTGGACGGACTGTTCGATCTCGAACCCATAACCCCCTCGCGCTGTGAACCGGTCGTTGCCGACCGGGTGCTGACCGGCATCGAGTAACTCCATCCGGCGGGCCGTGACAGCGTGCTTCTGGCCCTTGGCTGCGCATCGGGTTAAGCCTCTGCCGGGCTGCTTTCGGGATCGGCCCCAATAGGCGCATTCCAGAGAGCGAGACGTTGAGCACCCTCATCACCATCCATACCGACGGCGCGTGCTCGGGCAATCCGGGGCCCGGCGGCTGGGGCGCGCTTCTGGAATGGAAGGGCCATGAAAAGGAGCTCTTCGGCGGCGAGGCCGAGACCACCAATAACCGCATGGAGCTGATGGCGGCGATTCAGGCGCTCAACGCGCTCAAGCGCCCCTCCGATGTGCGCCTCGTTACCGACAGCGTCTATGTGCGCGACGGGGTGACGAAATGGATCCATGGCTGGAAGAGGAATGGCTGGAAGACAGCCGCCAAGAAGCCGGTGAAGAATGCCGAACTGTGGCAGGCCCTCGATGAAGCCGCCAGACGCCACCGCGTCGAATGGGTGTGGGTGAAGGGCCATAATGGCGATCCGGGCAATGAGCGCGCAGACGCCCTGGCCCGCGCTGGCATTGCGGCGTTGAGAGCGGATGCGGCAGACCCCGCCTCTTGACCTGTCGGCCCTCAGGGGCGACGAAGCGCGCTGTTTTCCACCGTCACCAAGAGGCGCGCCCATGATCCCCCGCTATACCCGGCCCGAAATGGAAGCGATCTGGAGCCCTGAGGCCCGCTACCGCATCTGGTTCGAGATCGAGGCGCACGCCACCGACAAGCTGGCTGAGCTGGGCGTTGTGCCCGCCTCTGCCGCCAAGGCGGTGTGGAAAGCCAAAGACATGGAGTTTGACGTCGCGCGCATCGACGCGATCGAGCGCGAGGTAAAGCACGATGTCATCGCCTTTCTGACGCATCTCTCCGAACTCGTTGGCGAGGAAGCGCGCTTCGTCCACCAGGGCCTGACTAGCTCCGACGTGCTCGACACCTGCCTTGCCGTGCAGCTTACCCGCGCGAGCGATCTTCTTCTGGCCGGCATGGACCGGGTGCTGGCGGCGCTGAAAAAGCGGGCATTCGAGCACAAGATGACGGTGTGTATCGGGCGCAGCCACGGCATCCATGCCGAACCCACCACGATGGGCCTGAAATTCGCGCGCTTTTATGCCGAATTCGCCCGCAACCGGGAACGGCTGGTGCGCGCCCGCGAGGAGGTGGCAACTTGTGCCATTTCCGGGGCGATCGGCACCTTCGCCAATGTCGACCCGGCAGTCGAAGCCCATGTCGCCGGCAAGCTGGGCCTTGCCGTGGAGCCGATCTCCACCCAGGTCATCCCGCGTGACCGGCATGCCAATTTCTTCGCCGTGCTGGGCCTGATCGCCTCGGCGATCGAGAACATTGCGGTCGAGGTGCGCCATCTCCAGCGCTCGGAAGTGCGCGAGGCGCAGGAATATTTCTCGCCGGGGCAGAAAGGCTCCTCGGCCATGCCGCACAAGCGCAATCCCATCCTGACCGAAAACCTGACCGGGCTTGCGCGCCTCGTCCGCTCGGCCGTCACGCCGGCGATGGAAAATGTCGCCCTCTGGCATGAGCGCGATATCTCGCACTCTTCGGTGGAGCGCGGCATTGGCCCGGACGCCACCGCGCATCTGGACTTTGCCCTGCACCGCACCGCCTCGATGATTGAAGGCCTGATCGTGCATGCGGACCGCTGCCGCGAGAATCTCGAAGCCCATGGCGGCATTCACAACTCCCAGCGCGTGCTTCTCGCCCTCACGCAGGCCGGCGCGAGCCGCGAGGATTCCTACCGCCTCGTCCAGCGCAATGGCCTGAAAACCTGGGATGAGGGCGGAAAGCTCGCCGATCACCTGAAAGCTGATGCGGACGTGACCGCCCTGCTCTCACCGGCGCAGATCGATGCCTGCTTTGACGAGGCCTATCATCTGAAACACGTCGACACGATCTTCGCGCGGGTCTTCGGGTAAATCCCATCCCGGAACACTCCTCCTCCCCGCCCGTTAGTCAGGGGGAGGAGCCCATGCCCGAATGGATGAATGATCCCGGTGCGCCGGGCACAGTGCTGGAAAGCGTGACGCGGCTGGGCCTCGCGGCGATAGCCGGGGCCTGTATCGGGCTGGAGCGCGAGCGGCCGCGCCGCCATGTGGGCCTGCGCACCAACATGCTGGTGGCTCTGGCCGCCTGCCTGTTCACCCTTCTGGCTTTCGAGATAGCGATGTCGGCGGGCGATGACGAGGGCGGCATCATGGCTGATCCGGTGCGCGCCATCGAGGCGGTCACCGCCGGTGTCGCCTTCATCGCCGCAGGCGCGATCATCCGCGCGGGGCGCAATACGCACGGGGTGACGACCGCCGCCGCACTCTGGCTGGCAGGGGCGGTCGGTGTTGCCTTCGGGGCGGGCGCGTTCGTGCTCGGCGGCGCGGCCGTGATCCTGGCCCTCATCGTGCTGGCGGCTTTCAAGCTGATCGAGCGCGATGTGCTGCGCAGCAAGCCGTCACACCGCGATGGCGGCGATCGCGGCTCTGACTAGCCTGCCTGCACTTGGGCGCGCGCCACATCGAGCAGGCGGGTCATCTCGTGGCGGAGCTCGACGTCAGAGACGGCAATGCCCTTGGCATCGAAATCCTTGCGGACCTTGCGGAACACATCCTCATCGCCAACTTCCTCGAAATCGGCGGCGATGACTTCCTTCGCGTAGGCGTCGGCTTCATCCCCGGACAGGCCCAGCTTCTCCGCCGCCCACAGGCCGAGCAGCTTGTTGCGGCGCGCACCGGCCTTGAACTCAAGCTCCTGCTCGCGCGCATAGCGGTTTTCGTGAGCCTTCTCGCGATCATCAAAGCCGGACATGGGTGATTTCCTGATCTGGTGGGACGGGGGAGTGTTTGATCCCATGGGTATCGCGCCGCGCCCGCTTTATCAATCGTTTGCAGCGCATTGCAGGCCAGTATTGCGGGCGCCTGCCCGAGCGCGTATCCTGAACATCAAAGGCGGCCCGTATTGACGGGCCGCTTCGCGTTTGACACGACACCGATTGACCCGCACTCAAGACTCGCGCGCATGAAGGGCCTCATGGCGCGCCTGCCAGTTTTCCTGTTGCCCAGCGGAGAGCGATGACCCCCATGTCACGCCGCAAGAAACTCTACGAAGGTAAAGCCAAGATCCTCTATGAGGGCCCGGAGCCGGGCACGATCATCCAGCACTTCAAGGATGATGCGACCGCCTTCAACGCCCAGAAGCGCGCGACGCTGGAGGGCAAGGGCGTCCTGAACAACCGGATCAGCGAGTTCATCATGGAACACCTGAACCGGATCGGCGTGCCGACCCATTTCATCCGCCGCCTGAACATGCGCGAGCAGCTGGTGCGCGAGGTGGAGATCATCCCGCTGGAAGTCGTGGTGCGCAATGTCGCCGCCGGCTCCATCTCCAAGCGCTTCAACATCCCCGAAGGCGAGCCGCTGCCGCGCGCCATCGTGGAGTTCTACTTCAAGGATGATGCGCTGGGCGATCCGCTGGTCTCCGAAGAGCACGTGACGGCCTTCAACTGGGCGAGCCCGCAGGAGATCGACGAGATCATCGCCCTGGCGCTGCGGGTGAATGATTTCGTCTCCGGCCTGTTTGCCGGTGCCGGCATCCGCCTGATCGACTTCAAGCTGGAGTTTGGCCGTCTCTACGACCAGAACGACATACCCCGCATCGTCCTTGCCGACGAGATCAGCCCCGATTGCTGCCGCCTGTGGGACATGACTACCAACGAGAAGATGGACAAGGACCGCTTCCGCCGCGATCTGGGCAATGTTACGGAGGCCTATGCCGAAGTCGCCCGCCGCCTCGGCATCATGCGCGAGATGGACAGCGCAAACGGCGCAGCGCCCGAGACCGAAGACAGCGAACAGGACCAGGCACGATGAAAGCGAAAATTCACGTCTATCTGAAACCCGGCGTGCTGGACCCGCAAGGGACCGCCGTTGCCAATTCGCTGAAAACGCTGGGCTTTGAAGAAGTGACCGGCGCGCGCCAGGGCAAGCTGATCGAGCTGGACCTGTCCAGCGTCGATGCCGAGGAAGCCAGCGAGCGCGTGAAGGCCATGTGCGACAAGCTGCTGACCAATCCGGTGATCGAGAATTACGACATCGAGCTGAGCGCGTAAGTCTTGAAGCACTCTAGATCACCCGCGCATGCAGGTGATCCATGTTTACCAATTAAAGCCCTTTCCCCTCGTCATGCCCGCGTGAGACCGGCATCCAGCGATCATGGGGCTCAGGCGGTGCATGTGGCTCTGGGTTCCCGCCTGCGCCTGTCCCCGCGTAGGCGGGGACGGGAACGACGAAGAGATGCCCAGTCTTCTTCGGATCAGACGCCTGTAAAGGCGGCCTAAAGCTCGACTGACTCCCACAATTCGATCTTCACCCCGTCCGGGTCCATGATCCAGGCGAAGCGGCCGTAGTCGTAGCTCTCCGGCTCACCGATCAGCTCGACGCCATGCGCCTTGATGCGCTCCAGAAGCGCGTCGAGATCATCGACCAGAAGATTGATCATGAAGGGCTGGGCAGAGGGCTGGAAATAATCCGTCCCGGCCTTGAAGCGGGCAAAGATGCTGCGCGCACCATCGCCAAAACGGGCCGCCGCCTCGCCATGGCTGAAGGTGATCCCGCCATACTGGTCGAGCTGCAATCCCAGCACGTCACGGTACCAGGCCATGCTGGCTTCCGGGTCCGCCGACTGGACGAACAGGCCCCCGATTCCCAGAACAGGCATGAGCGCTCTCCCTTGATCCCGCCTTCAGGCTAACACTGGAGCAGCGGCCCGGCGAGCTTGGCAATTTGCGCAATTTTTGGCAAAGTATGCCATCAACAGCTCATCCGAACGGAAATCGCCATGGCCACGATGAATATCTCCCTGCCCGATGCCCTGAAATCGGTCGTTGATGCGCAGGTCGGCTCCGGCCAGTACGCCAGCGCCAGCGACTATGTCCGCGACCTGATCCGCCGCGATGACGAGAACCGGCGCAAGCGCGCAGAATTCGACAGGCTGATCCAGGAAGGCATCGATAGCGGCATCAGCGACAAGACCTTTGAGGAGATCAGGGAAGAGGCCTTCCAGCGCGCAAGAGCCAATGGCGCGCCGGATTGAGTTTTCTGCCGCTGCTGAAGCGGACCTCGATGCTATCGCGTATTACGGCGCGATGGAGTTCGGATTGAGCGCAGCGCGCCAATACGTACGTGCGCTTGAAGACGGGTTGAAACTGCTCGTCACCTTCCCGGATGCGGCGCCGGCTATCGCCGCAACCGATGAAGGTCTGCGGCTTCGTTCCGTCAAATCCCACAGATTTGTCTAAAAGGTTCAGCCCGACGGCAGCGTTCTCATCCTTCGCATCCTGCACGCCCGCCAGCTTCCCCCCGAACTGGGCTGACCGGCCACGGTCTGCGGCAAAGGTGCAACGCTGACCGCTTTGCCGCACGGCCCTCTCGCCTTGGCGTGAATCCCCTGCTAAAGCCTCGCGCCATGAAGACCGCTGTCATTGTATTCCCCGGCTCCAATTGCGACCGCGATGCGGCCGAGGCTTTGCGTCTGGTTACGGGGCAGGCCCCGGCCATGATCTGGCACCAGGAAACCAGCCTTCCGGACGGGCTTGATCTCGTCATGGTTCCAGGCGGTTTCTCCTATGGCGACTATCTGCGCTCCGGCGCGATTGCAGCCCGCTCGCCGATCACCCGCGATCTGGTAAAGCGCGCTGAAGACGGCCTGCCGGTCCTTGGGGTCTGCAACGGCTTCCAGATCCTCATCGAGACGGGGCTGCTGCCCGGCGCGCTGATGCGCAATGCCGGCCTTCTCTTCGTGTGCGAGCGCACGCCTTTGCAGATCGAGACCGCCAATTCGCGCTTTACCCGCGCCTATGGCGAGACCCGCGAAGTTACCTTCCCCGTCGCGCACCATGACGGCAATTACTTTGCCAACGCCGAGACGCTGGACCGGCTGGAAGGCGAAGGCCAGGTGGCCTTCCGCTACCTCAACAATCCCAATGGTTCGATCCGTGACATTGCGGGCATCACCAATGCAGCAGGAAACGTGCTGGGCATGATGCCCCACCCCGAGCGGGCGGTGGACCCGGTGCATGGCGGCACCGATGGCCTCGGCGTGTTTGAAAGCCTTCTGGGAGGTCAGGCCTGATGACCGATATTTCCCCCAAATACGCCCCCGGCATCACCGAAGAGATCGCGCTGGAGCACGTCACGGCTGACGAGTACGAGACGATCCTGCGTGTGCTGGGCCGCGCCCCCAACATGGTGGAGCTCGGCATTTTCTCGGTCATGTGGTCGGAGCACTGCTCCTACAAGTCGAGCCGGGTCCATCTGAAGAAATTCCCGACCACCGGCGCCCGCGTGGTCTATGGCCCCGGCGAGAATGCCGGTGTGATCGACATTGATGATGGCGATGTCGCCGTTTTCAAGATGGAGAGCCACAACCACCCCTCCTATATCGAGCCCTATCAGGGCGCGGCGACGGGTGTGGGCGGAATTCTGCGCGACGTCTTCACCATGGGCGCGCGCCCCGTGGCGCTGATGAACGCGCTGCGCTTCGGTGCACCGGACCACCCCAAGACCCGCCAGCTCGTCTCCGGCGTGGTCGCGGGCATTGGCGGCTATGGCAATTGCGTCGGCGTGCCGACCGTTGGCGGCGAGACCAATTTCGACAAGGGCTATAACGGCAATATCCTGGTCAATGCCATGGCAGTGGGCCTCGCCAAGCGTGAAGGCATCTTCACCGCTGCCGCCAAGGAAGCTGGCTTCCCGGTGCTCTATGTGGGCGCGAAGACGGGCCGCGACGGTATTCACGGCGCAACGATGGCGTCGGCAGAATTCGGCGAAGGCAGCGAAGAAAAGCGCCCGACCGTGCAGGTGGGCGATCCCTTCACCGAGAAGAAGCTGATCGAAGCGTGCCTCGAACTGATGGCAGAGGACGCGATCAGCTCCATCCAGGACATGGGCGCGGCCGGACTCACCTCGTCGTCAGTCGAGATGGCCTCACGCGGCGGGCTCGGCATCGAGCTCGATCTCGATCATGTGCCGCAGCGCGAAACCGGCATGACCGCCTACGAGATGATGCTCTCCGAATCGCAGGAGCGCATGCTGATGATCCTCAAGCCCGGTGCGGAGCCGATTGCCGAGCGCATCTTCCGCAAATGGGATCTCGACGTCGCCACCATCGGCCGCACGACCGATACCGGCCGCATGGTGCTCAAACACCAGGGCGAGGTGGTCTGCGATCTGCCGCTGGACCCGATTGGCGAAGAGGCCCCGGCCTATACCCGTCCCTGGTTCGAGCCGGAAGCGCGCGCCAGCATTGATCCGCGCACCATGAAGGGGCCGGAGCATCTGGGCGAAGCGCTGCTGACCCTGATGGGTAGCCCCGACATGGCGTCAAAGCGCTGGATCTGGGGCCAGTACGACCGTCACGTCATGGCCGACACCATGGCCAGCTCTGAAGACCCGGCTGACGCGGCCTTGGTGCGCGTGCACGGGTCGAACAAGGCACTTGCCATCACGACAGACTGCACGCCGCGCTATTGCTATGCCGACCCGTTCGAGGGCGGCAAGCAGGCCGTGGCCGAGACTTGGCGCAATCTGACGGCCGTGGGCGCAGACCCGATCGCCATCACCGACTGTCTCAATTTTGGCAATCCCGAACGCCCGGAAATCATGGGCCAGTTTGTGGGCTGCGTCGAAGGCATGTCGGAAGCCTGCCGCGTGCTCTCCTTCCCCGTCGTGTCGGGCAATGTCTCGCTCTATAACGAGACCGATGGCAAGGCGATCCCGCCCACCCCGGCGGTTGGCGGCGTGGGCCTGCTGCCCGACCTCTCCAGGCGGGCAGGCTTTGGCGGCATGAAGGAGGGCGATGTCGTCCTCCTCATCGGCGAGACGCGCGGAGAACTCGGCGCGTCTCTCTACATGCGCCATATCGAGGAGAAGGAGGACGGCGCGCCGCCCCATGTCGACCTCGCAGCCGGGAAGCGCAATGGCGATTTCGTCCGCGCGGAGATCCGCGCCGGGCGCGCCCGCGTGGTGCACGACATTTCCGATGGCGGGCTGGCAAGCGCCGCCGCCGACATGGCCCTTGCCTCCGGCGTGGGCGTGAAGCTCGCCTATAACGGCGCCCTGCCCGCCTTTGCCTGGATGTTCGGCGAGGATCAGGCCCGCTACCTGATCGCTGCTGACGCCGCGACGGCGGAAACCATTCGACAGAATGCCATCGCCGCCAACGTGCCGGTCAGCGTTGCCGGTATTGCCGGTGGGCGCGCCATCTCGATCAATGGCGGCCATGCGCTCGATCTCATCCGCCTGAAACAGGCCTATGAGAACTGGCTACCCTCCCTGATGCGGGCCGAGCCCGCACGAGCCGCCGAATAGGCAAAAAAAGAGCCGGACTCCGAGTTTCGGGTGTCCGGCTCAACATCACTGGCCCGGGCG
>NZ_JBQLZR010000152.1:0-12607 GCF_052168375.1 Glycocaulis sp. | reverse complement strand
GTGCCGGGCTTTGGCGTGATGCAGGAAATCCACCCCGGCGCCTGGAAGGGGCTGTGGTGGGAGAAAAACACGCTTGGCGCCATGATGGGTTGGGCAGTTCTCTCCTTCATCGGAGCTGCTGCCTTCGATGAAAGGCGCCGGCTGATCTGGCTTGGCGCCGTTATTCCGGCACTCGCTCTGGTCTTGTTGTCCACTTCGCGCACCGCGCTGCTGGCAAGCTTCATCGCGATTGCCGGGCCGGGGATGATCGCCATGGCGCGGCGTGATGCGGCGTCGTCCGCCATAGCGGTGATGACAGGCGTGGTCGGTGTGGCGCTGGGCGTCCTTGTCCTCGTCATCGGTCCGGGCGTCCTTCTCGAGGCGCTGGGACGTGATGCGACGCTCACGGGGCGCACCGATATCTGGATTGCCCTGATGCGCCAGATCGCCGAGAGGCCGCTTCTGGGCTTTGGCTATGGCGTGTTCTGGCAGGTGGAGATGGGACCTGCCCACTGGGTGCGCCTGGAAACCTCATGGCCGGTGCCCACCGCCCACAATGGATGGATCGAAACGGCGCTGGCGACAGGTCTGGTTGGTGTCTCGATAGCAGCCATCGCCTATGCCGGCGCGCTGACGAGCGCGGTCATGCGCCTGTTCAGAGGCAATGAGACCTACTGGGCGCTGCCCTTCCTTGTCATGTGGGGCCTGATCAGTTTTTCGGAGAGCAATCTCGCCGAACAGAACTCGCTGATGTGGGTGATGTTCACCGCAACGGCTGCAAAACTCGCTCAGCCGCGTGAGGCCGCTCCGTAAAAACGCGGAGCTAGCCCGTCCGCCCAGAACACCTTGCCGATCCCCTGAACGGCCTTGTCGAGGCAGGCCGCACCGGCCTGCGCTCCGCCCATCAGACGAGCGGGCAGGGCCGCAAGGCCGAACACAACCGCCTGTCCCAAGCCGACCACCATCCAGCCTGCGAGCGCGGGAAGGTTCACCCGCCCGCCATGGATGCAGTTCTGGCTGGCTCCCTGGCCATAGGCAAAGCTGCGCGCGAGCATGTGCGGCCAGCGCGCCCGGTTGCCCCCGACATATTCGATGACGTCGGCGCGTGCGGACCAGGCAAAGCGGATGCCTGCCTCCTGCAAGCCGACAAAGAGCAGATCATCCTCGCCGCCCACCTCATTGGTGCGGACATCGAAGGGCGGATCGGGCAGGGAGACGCTCGCCCGGTCTATCAGGGAATTGCCACACCCCCAGTCTCTGGTGCGCGGCGCGTCCTGTTCAGGTCCCGTGCGCGCATAGAGCCGCTCCAGATAGGCGCGTGTCATCGGGCGGGCACCCAGCGCGAGAGGGCTTACAGGGCCAAAGACGACCGGGCAGTCCATCGCTTCGCGTGTCGCCAGAAGCGCTTCCAGCCATTCCGGGCGCGCCGCCTCGTCATCGTCCAGCTGCGCGATAAAACGTCCATTTGCTGCGGCAAACCCCGCATTGCGCGCATTGGCGACACCGGGCTGCGATGCATGGATGTAGCGGATGGGCAGGCGTGCATCGCGGGCAAGGTCTTCGACAAAGTCGCGCGCGCTTGCCGCAGGGTCGTTGTCGACGATGACGATCTCCTCAGGCAGGCGGGTCTGGGCAAGGACGCTGCCGACGGCCCGCGCTATTCCGAGCGGTCGCCGGAAGGTCGGTATCAGCACACTGACGCTGTCCGCCATGCTCATGCGCTGGCCCGCAACGGCTTGTCCGAAATCATCGCCAGCGTATCGCCAACGGTCAGGACTGGCAGGTCGAGGGCCGCCACCGCCTCGCAGACCGTCGCCAGAAAATCGGGCGTGCAGCCCCATTCGGACGGGTTTTCGCGCACATCATGGCCGTAAAAGATCAGCCAGCCCGGTGCCTGATCGACCTCGTGGACGGCCCGCAGGGCTTTCTCGAGGCCGGCCTTGCCACCATCGAGGGCTACTGCTTTCAGGAGGTTCAGGTCATCGCCCTTGCGATTGATGCCGTGGCGCACCCCGCGCATGGCGCCATAGCGGCCCTGAAGGGCGCTCTTGGTGCCAGGGCTGGCCTCGCCATACGGAAAGGCGAAGCTGGTACGCGGACGCAAGATTCCAAGATCCATCAGCTCGGCGCAGTTTCGTTCGCAATCGTCGGCGAAGACAACCGGATCGCAATGGCTGGCATCCAGATGGGCGTAGGTGTGGCAGGCGATCTCGTGCCCGCGTGCACTCAAGGCCTCGATATCGGCCCGCTCCATCATCTCGCCCAGATGGGTTGTCGTGCCCAGAAAGCCCATCGCCGTGTACCATGTCGCGTTCCAGCCCCGTCGTTCCAGCATCGGCGCGCCATTGAGCGCCGCCGAACGCGGGAAGTCATCGAAGGTGAAGGAGACTACCGGCGCACTGAAATCGGTCTGCAAGGAGCGGCGAACACCCGCCCGTGCTGCCAGACGGCGGACCTTGCCGAACAGTCCTCCCGCAGGCTGGTAGATATTGCTCATGGCCGCACCGCCTTCAGGGCTGCAGCCGCACACGCGGCCTTGTAAGCCTTCAGTGCAAGCACGCGCACGCGAACCGGCAGGTGGCGCATCCGCGTCAGGGCAGGGGCCATGGCCTGCACCGCATGAAACAGGTTCCACTGGGCCAGCAGGCGCGCCATGCGCGCACCGGGAAGGCTCGCCTGATCAGGGTGGCGGGCAAGGAAGCGCGCATAGTTGATGCCGCCCTCGGCGAACTTCGCCAGCAGCCGGTCCACGCTCTGAAGGCCTCCATGGCCTGCCGGATTGTCGACGTGTGCCAGGCGGCCCGCCTTGGCGGCGCGCACCGCCCAGTCGACATCCTCCCAGCCCCAGCCGCGATAGGCCTCATCAAAGGCTACGCGCTCCATCAGGCTTGCCCGGACAGCGAGGTTGGAACCTGCAAAGGCCGAAGCACCGCGCACCGCACGCCCGGCGGCGTTATCAACATCACCGGCGCGGGCGAGGCTGGCATGGACCGCAAAGGCACCTTCCGGTGCTTCAGCCACGAGATAGCCGCCATAGGCTGCATCGAAGGTGCCGGCGCGCATGAGCATGATCCAGCGGGTCAGAAAGCCTGAGCCAATCTCCATGTCGGCATCGAGAAAAAGCAGCCACTCGCCGCGCGCCGCCTCGGCAAGCGCATTGCGGGCGCCGGAACGTTGCAAATTGATCCCGGAACGCAAAACGCGCGCCCGGCCCTCTTTAGCAGCCGGATGGGTGCAAAGCCGCTCGTAGGCGGATGAATCCGGCGAGCCATCATCGAAAAGGACGATTTCGGTATCATCACCCGCTTCACTGCAGAGCACGTCCAGCAATGCTGCCGGGTCGTCACCGTGAAAGGGGACCAGGACGGAGAGGAAGGGCTTCGTCATGCGCTCCTCCATTGCAGGCGCCGAACGAAGGGCAAAAGGAAGACGCTTCTGCACCCGGCCACATCGAGCGCCAGCGCCGTCACGGCATAGACTGTAAAGCCTGCCGGAATATGGCTGGCGAGATGGATGAAGGCATCCTGCGGCGCAGGCAGGAGAACCAGCACCAGTCCCATGACCACGCTAGCCCCGGCTGCCTTGCTCCAGTCCTCGATCGGCAGGGAAAGGCGGAAGATGCCGCGCCCCATCACCATGCAGGCGACAAGCGCGAGGGCATAGGAAATCACGGTCGCCAGGGCCGCGCCGACAAGGCCGAAAACCGGGATCAGGGCCAGGTTCAGCGCAAGATTGTGGATGGCGCTGCCTGCCATAAGTGCGGCCATGACCTTGGGGCGCCGACCGATCACGAAACTCTCGTGAAAGACATAGGTCATGAAGCCGTTCAGCATCGCACCGACGGCGATCCACGGCATAATCGTCGAGGCCGGATCTGCAAGGGTTTCGGCGATCAGGAGGCGGGCAAAGGGTTCTGAGAGAAGGGCAATGCCCGTCGCGGCAGGCAGCGCGATCAGACCCATGAGGCTGGCCGCCTGGCGCAGGACAGCGCGCGCCGCCTCGGCGCCTTCGTGTTCGAACGCCTTGATGGCGAGCGGCCCCGCCGTCATGCCGAGCCAGATGAAGATGATGTTCAAGGACCGGTCAGTGATCCCGTATCCGGCGGCATAGGCACCGGTGGAGGCTTCGCCCAGAAGCGCTGCGATCACGAACCGGTCGCCGGTAGAGAGCAGGTGCTCGAAAACAAGCGATACGGCTACTGGCGCGCCGTAGGCAAAGAAGCGTACGGCGCGCCGCGGTCCGGCACGGTCGCGCTTTGCCTTTGAGAGCAGGACGGGAATGTCGATCAGGATGGCGATGAGGCAGGCGAGCGCCATGCCTGCAAACGGGCCTGCCGGTCCCATTCCGCCAGCAAGGATGAAAACGACACCGAGACCGAAGCCCGACCCCAGGATCAGGCTTTCCAGCAGGGCAAAGCGTACCGCTTCACCTTCGGCGCGCCGGGTTTCCAGCGCGATCATTATCGCTGAGCGCAGAACCTGCGAAACCAGCGCGAAGGCACAGACCGTTTTCAGTTCGGTGCTGACTGGCGCCAGTGCGATCACGCCACCAAAGACGGCAAGGCTGGCAACCGCCAGCATGGCGTAGAGCGAAAAGGCGGTCGCGAGATGTCCGCCAAGCCGGCCACGGGCGCTCGCGCGGGCATGATGGCGTGCCACGGCGGCGTCCAGCCAGGTAAAAACAAGGGTCTGCGTCAGCAGGGCACCGGCAAGCACCAGCGTGTAGCGGCCATAATCTTCGGGCGACAGCAAACGGGTGAACACCACCACGCTGCCGAACCCGACAAGGATCTGGGCGGCATAGACCGGCAGATAGGTCAGAAGGTGGCGATTCAGCATGCAGGCGTGTCCCGCTGGTTCATGACAATGCAGGCAAGCAATCCTGATGCCGGGCCACTTGCGGAATGCACCATGCATAACAAGCCTTAAGAACCGCCTTAACGCGCCGGATTCGGGATGAACCGTGCCGTATTGGGTCAGGGATTGTGTGTGTGGCAGTGAAAGGGGCAGGGGAATGATCGAGGTCGAGACATGCCGCGCCAATGCCCTTGGGCCTCGTGAACGCGAAGCCTGGCGCTGCTTTCAGGCTGCCGACCCTTCCCTCGCCAGTCCGTATTTTTCTCTGGGTTTCCTTGACGCCATGGCGGCTGTTCGCGCCGATACACGCGTGATCGTGGTGCGCCAGAACGGGCAGATCACCGGCTTTCTGCCCTATCATCGCGGTGCGCTGGGCCATGCGCGGCCTCTGGGCGGGCCTTTGAGCGATCATCATGGCTTCATCGCTGCGCGAGGCGCGCAGTTCGACCTTGTAGAGATCATGCGCAAGGCCGGTGTGACGGTGTTCGACTTCTTCGGCGCGCTGGCCACGCAAGGCGCATTTCGCAGCCATACCGGCGAAACGGATGGCTCCTGGGTCATCGATCTCAGCGAGGGCTATGAAACCTGGCTCGCAACGCGCAGTGCGATCGAGCCCAAGGCTTTCCGCAATCTTCGCGCCCGGCGTCGCAAGCTTGAAGACGAAACGTCGAGCCATGTTTTCCGCATTTCTGACGACCGCCCTGAAGTGCTGGAAAAAGCGCTGGAGTGGAAATCGGCGCAGTATCGCCGCACCGGTCATTTCGATGTCTTTTCGGTAGGCTGGACGCGCGATCTGATCGACACGCTGGTCGGCGGCGGGCTGGAGGGCGCGAACGGGCTGGTGTCCAGCCTGGAGATCGACGGGCGTCTGGCGGCGATGCATGTCGGCATGCGCTCTGACACCGTGCTGCATTACTGGTTCCCGGTCTATGACCCCGAATTCTCGAAACTGGGTCCGGGCCTGAACCTGCTTATGGAGATTGCGCGCGAACTCTCGTCCGCGGGATTGCGCGAAATCCATCTTGGCCCCGGCGAGTATGACTTCAAGCGCGAGCTGGCGAGCTGGCAATTCCCGCTGGCGACCGGCTTTGCAGCGGCTCCGTCACTGGCCGGCACGGCCCGCCATATGGCAAGCCAGATCGAAACCGTGGCAGAAGCGCTGCCGCTCGGTTCGCTGTCGAGCCTGCCTGCACGCGCTTTCCGCCGTCTCGACCGCTACGCCGCCTTCCGGCCCGCATGACTTGCCGGCGCAGCTTCCTGGGCTGCGCGGGCGCTGCCCTCACGGCGGGCTTTGCGCCGCCGCAGCTGCGCCTTGCCGCTTTCGATGGCGTCGCATCTTCGCGCATGGCGCTCTGGGAAAATGCCGGTGGCGCGTCCTTGCGCGGCGCCGTCTTCACGCAGCGCCGCGTCTATCCGGATCTTGATGGTAGCGAGTTTCTCGGCTCCGGCCTGCTGGGCGCTCCGATTTCGCAAGACTCGCTCGATGCCCTTGCCGAAACCGGCGCCAATCTGGCGGTATGGTCCGGCGCAGGCTTGTTTGCCGAAAGCGGACGCTTCGAGCTCGACGCCCGTATCGAGGACCATATCGCGCGCTGGCTGGATATGTGCCGGACGGCAGGCCTCTACACGGTTATCGGCTTCCGGACTGGGCCGGGGCGCAGCGCCTTTGCCTTTCACCCCGAGGATGACTGGTATCCGCGCCGCCTGCTGAACCAGTCGCTCTGGCAGGATGAAGAGGCGCAGGCCGCCTGGGTCGCGATGAGCCTTCATGCCGCCCGGCGTTTTGGCGCTCATCCTGCCCTTGCCGGAATACTTGCCATGGTCGAGCCCAATGGCCAGGACCTCGGACGGGCAGAGGTGTGGCCGGCGATGGCAGCCGCAATTGACCGCAACTGGCCGGTCGGGACCGGTGTGCCCTTGATCCTTAGCCCTGACCGGTGGGCGCGCGCCGAGGCGATGCCTGCCATGCCGGAGGTTTCAGCCCACACCGTCATCAATGTGCATGATTACGATCCCTGGGCGTACACCCATCAGGGAGAAGGCGCTGGCACCCCGCTGTCCGGCGATCCACGGCGCCTCACGGCGATGATGGCGGGCAATCCGCGCTGGGCCTGTCTGGAGTTTGGGGCCGCCTTGCACGCGCCGGAGCTGGGCCGGTATTTCCAGACGCGCATTGCGGCGCTGGAGGAAGCCGGGGCCAGCTGGGCGGCGTTTCGCTGGCCAAGCGGCTGGCGGCCTTATGAGGCCCGCGAAACCGGCATGAATGTACGATTGTCGGACGAGGCGATGAACGCACTGCGCGCTGCCTTCCGCCGGAACCGGGGACGTCCGGACTAGAGAAGCAGCGCGCCACGCAATGCGGTGGAAAGGAGGGACTTACTCTCCGCCGCTGTCGTTCATGTCCTGGGCAGGTTGTTCATAGGCCTGCGCGGCAGCCGCTTCGGCCTCGGCGCGCAGAACGTTGTCGCACTGGCCGCCTTCATAGAGACCCGAAAGCCAGTACCAGCGGCGCCCGGCCACCTCGCGCTGGGCGGCCAGCTCCGCTTCGCGCTGCTGGGCCCTCTGGCGCATGAAGCCGCCCACCGCGCCGATGCCGGGAATGGCCCGACCCGCTCCCGACATCAGCGCGGCCTGCGTGGCGACACCCGTAAGGGCGTCGGCAGCGTAGGCAGAATCAAACACACCACCCTCTGGCGCACCGCCAAGGATTTCGGCTGCGGCATTGGCCTCGCCGACGATTTCCCGGCAGGAAAGGGCGCTGTCACCCATGCGGATGACCTGACCCTCCTGGGCCAGGGCCGGCGTTGAAAGGGCCGCCACTGCAAGCCCGGCAAGAACGATGCGCTTCATGACGTTTCTCCTTCTCACTCCCGCTTGGAGTTGATGAAGGCAGCGTCCTTCAAAGCGGCGCCGTTTGCATCTGACGAAGCCGGTAAGATTCGCAAAGTTCTGAATTAATTGAGAAACCCCTCGTCCGTCGAGACGGCCTTCGGCGTCCCAGGATGAGGGTTTGGCGTGCTTTTCCCTCACTTGAGAGGGCAAGCGAAGCGAACGTCCCAAAGAACCAGGGAAAGGCAAAGCCTTAAGGCCGGTAGCGCGGCTTTTTATCGCCCCGGCCTCTCAACGGTGCCGAAAGCCTTGCAAACTCCGTCAGCAAAGGCCGCGTATCGGCAGGGTCGATGATCTCCTCCACCCAGAAACGTTCCGCTGTTTTGAAGGGAGAGGAAAAGCTGCGCATCTGGCGCGCGAGTTCCGCCTTCATCGCAGCCGGGTCGTCTGCTGTTTCCAACGCGGACTTGAATGCCGCCTCCACACCGCCTTCCAGCGGCAGGGAGCCCCAGTCACCGGACGGCCAGGCATAGCGGTAGCGAAAGCCGGTATGGTTCATCATGGCAGCACCGGCGACACCGAACGCCTTGCGAACGATAATTGCGCACATCGGCACCGAAGCCTGATAGAGCGCGGCCAGCGCGCGTGCGCCATGACGGATCGTGCCCGCCCGCTCGGCGCGCGTTCCGATCACGAAGCCCGGAATATCGACGAAATTGACGATGGGCAGGCGGAAGGTTTCCGCCAGATCGATGAAGCGCGTCACTTTCTGGGCGGACTCTGCCGTCCAGCCGCCGCCATAGATTTTCGGGTTCGAGGCCAGCACCGCAACCGGCCAGCCATCAAGGCGGGCAAAGGCGGTGATGACCGATTGACCGAAATTGCGCCCCATCTCGAACACGCTGCCACGGTCCATCGTCGAGGCCAGGATGGCGTGCATGTCATAGGCATAGCGCTTGTCGCGCGGCACGATTGAGGACAGGGCCGGATCGGTGCGCGCCGGATCGTCCTGCGGCGTTGCGCGGGCAGGCAGTTCATGTACCGAGTTGGGCAGGTAGGACAGGAACCAGCGTGCCGCTTCCATCGCTTCTGCCTCGCTGGCAAAGGCATCGTCTACCGCGCCTGCAGCGAGCTGGATGTCTGCCCCGCCAAGCTCCTCCTTGGTGACGGTCTCTCCAATCCCGGCCACGACCGGCGGGCCAGCCACGAACATTTGCGACTGGCCTTTCACCATCACCGAGTAATGGCTGGAGACTGCCCGTGCGGCGCCAAGGCCCGCTACCGGCCCCAGCAATAGCGACACGACCGGAACGGTTTCGAGGTTCTCCACCACCAGATCCCAGGCGGGGTTGAAGGGCACATAGGTGGCGCCCATGTCCAGGATCGACTTGACCGAGCCGCCACCGCCCGTGCCTTCGATCAGACGCACAATCGGCAGGCGCAGATCGCGCGCCATGGCCTCGGCCTGTATCTGCTTTTCCACGATGGCCGCGTCGGCTGCCCCGCCGCGCACGGTGAAGTCATCGGCGACCAGCACGACGTCACGGCCGCGCACCTGTGCCCGTCCGAACACACAATTGGCCGGCATCAGCCCGGTCAGGTTTCCTTTTGCGTCATAGCTGGCCGTACCGGCTATTGATCCGATCTCGCGAAAGCTGCCTTCATCAGCCAGTAGCGCGATACGCTCACGCACATTCAGCCGGCCGGCAGCCCTCTGACGCTCCAGCTTTTCCGGCCCGCCCATGCCCCTGGTCAGCGCCTGACGCTTGCGCAATTCGTCGATTTCGTCTTTCCAGCTCATGATTTCCTGAACTCCGCAGCCCCGGGACCCCGACTCACATGGCCAGTTTTCCCTTTGAGATCGCCGCCGTCGATGGTGCTGCCCGTACCGGCACGCTGAAAACAGCGCGCGGTGACATCCGTACGCCCGCCTTCATGCCTGTCGGAACCGCTGCCACCGTCAAGGCGCTCTACCCCGATCAGGTCCGTCAGGCAGGGGCCGACATCCTGTTGGGAAACACCTATCACCTGATGCTGCGGCCCGGTGCAGAGCGCGTGAAGCGCCTTGGCGGCCTGCACCATTTCATGCGGTGGGACGGGCCGATCCTGACCGACTCAGGAGGGTTTCAGGTCTGGTCACTCGCCGGACTTCGCAAGATGAGTGAGGAAGGGGTTGCCTTCAAAAGCCATATCGATGGCTCCAGCCACATGCTAACCCCGGAACGCTCCATCGAGATCCAGGCAGACCTTCTGGGCGCTGACATCTCGATGCAGCTCGATGAATGCACGCCTTTCCCTTGCGAGCGGGATGCTGCGGCGAAATCCATGGAGCTTTCAATCCGCTGGGGCCGGCGCTCGAAAGAGGCGTTCGGCGAGCGAACGACCCAGAACCTGTTCGGGATCGTCCAGGGCTCGATCTATCCCGAATTGCGGCAGCAATCGGCTGAGAGCCTGATCGAAACCGGTTTCGACGGCTATGCCGTGGGCGGGCTCGCGGTGGGTGAGGGGTTCGAGATGATGTGTCGGGTGCTCGACGTGACCACGCCGCACCTGCCTCACGAACGTCCGCGCTACCTCATGGGCGTGGGGCGGCCGATCGATCTGGTGGAGGCCGTTGCGCGCGGCATCGACATGTTTGACTGCGTGATGCCGACCCGCTCCGGCCGCCATGGCCAGGCCTGGTCAGACTATGGCCCCTTCAATCTGAAGAACGCCCAGTACGCCGAAGACACCAGCCCGCTGGATGAAACGGTCGATTGCCCGGCCAGCACGGACTACTCCAAGGCCTATGTCCACCATCTGGTACGGGCCGGCGAATATCTCGGCTCCATGCTGCTCTCCTGGCACAATGTTGCCTATTACGAGAACCTGATGGCGCGTATGCGCGCCGCCATTGCAGCCGGCGAGTTCGAGGCCTTCCGGGCCGGTTTCCTTGAGCGGTGGGAAGAGGGCACGGGCAAGCGCAACTAGCCCTGCCGGGTCTGAACGATCCACTCCAGAGCATCCGCCTCGCTGTCGAACCGCTGGAAGACGATTACAGGCGGATCTTCGGTCAGAAAGCTCTGCCACAGGTCCAGCACATCATTGATGGACGGCTTCAGGCCGATCATCGCGGTGCGCACAGGAGTCGGCGTGAATTCCGGCAGGCCCCGCCGCCGCTTCATGGCGATGTCCAGCGCGTCCATGCCCGGCAGTTCGATGAATTGCGTGGTGGTAAAGTCGAGCAGGATGTTAAATGTCGCCGGGATCGTTCCATCCGCAAGACGCCCGACCAAATCACGAATCTGGCTGGTGCTGGTCCATTCAGGAAAGCGTGCGCAGGCGATCTGCCGGACGTTGCACAGCTCCACCGCTATTGTGCCGTTCACGCGTGTCCTCCCGGACAAACAGCTGAGCGTCCATGCGGGCGCCCATCACCATAGGGCACAGGCGCGTGATTGCGCGTCAAGGTGGCAGGCGCGCAATTTTTGCGCCTATTCGCCGTCTGCGAGGCCGTAACGGATGAAGGTCTGTTCCAGCACTTGCCGGTTGCAACCGAAACCGTCGAACAGGCCGCGAAGGTAGGCGCGCCGCCGGTCGGCCATTTCGCGCTGTGCCCGCGCCTGCGCCTCGATCCGGGCGGAGTTCTGGACAAAGCGCGCCACCGGCCGGACCGGATTCAGTCCCACAATCGCGGAGTAATAGGCATCTACGGCGGCGTCCTGCGCCGCGTCAGGTGCTCGGGAAAGCAAATCCTGACCGCTATCCCAGATGGAGCGCTCACGCGCTTCCTCTGCCGTTTCATTGCGCGAGGGCGGCATTTCCCTGTCCGGGCCCAGAACAGCGGTGAGCCGGGCAATGTCGGTCGCAACAGTCGAACAGACGCGGCGCGCACCGCTGCCGCCATAGGGTGTCGGGACCGTGCGCTCATCCTCCTCCACCATGACGGCGCCGGGGCGCTCGCGCGGCGCGCCCAGCGCATCGTAAGCTGCAGGCATGGTGCGTCCTGCCGCCTCGTCGAACGTTTCACGCGATGTCGAGCATGCACCAAGGGCGAGGGCTGACAGGCTGCAAACGGCGGCCACGCGCGCAAGTTTCATGGGGTCTGTCCTTCTGATCGCCTGACCATCCCTTCCCATGATGGCAAAGCCGTGGCAAACAGCCTGCGAAGCGTGTAATCGTGACGCACTTGCCCGCCTTGACCGGCGCGGCGCGCCTCTATAGATACGCGCACTCTTGATGAGAGCCGGTAGCTCAGCTGGTAGAGCAACTGACTTTTAATCAGTAGGTCCCGGGTTCGAGCCCCGGCCGGCTCACCAAGAATTTCAGGCATTTGCAAGAACAGAACGGGCATGGCGCTCCGCCGGTTGTGCTATGCGCATGATGCGTCTGGGCGCCTGCCGGATTCGCCCGGTCAGTAATGCCGATGACCCGCAAGGCCGCCACGCTCGTTACCCTGCGCACGCACGTCATCCGGGCAATGGACTGTTGAGAACCCGCATTGAGGGCTTCTCACGCTGCACCGCATGCCTATTTAATCAGGGAAGCGAGCGTTGCCGGACGTGTGGCAGCGGACGAAGTGAGGCGGATCGGCGGATGGGCATGACGGACCCGCGCAAACCATCGGGAGCAGGGCCGAAGGCCCCGGGTGACGGCGGCACGGAGCGCCAGACCGGCATCACGGTCAAGACGCGTCCGCGCACCGAACGCCCGTCAATGTACAAGGTCCTGCTGCTCAATGACGACTTCACGCCGATGGAATTCGTCATCCAGGTCCTGATGGTGATTTTTCACAAGGACCAGGAAGAAGCGACTCGCATCATGCTGCATGTTCACCAGAATGGGGTGGGGGTGTGCGGCGTATTTACCTTTGAGGTAGCTGAAACCAAGGTGGCGCAGGTGATGGACGCCGCACGCCGGGCACAGCATCCTCTTCAGTGCACCATGGAAAAGGATTAGTCCCG
>NZ_JBQLZR010000151.1:0-2814 GCF_052168375.1 Glycocaulis sp. | reverse complement strand
CACTGGCCGGGGGGGGGAACCTCCTCCGTTCAAAATCCCCCCCCCCTCGGCCCTTCGGGCCACTCCCCCCGTGAACGGGGGGAGAAAAGGGCAATGGTACGATATGGAAGCAGGGACAACACCCCACTACCAATCCGGCTGGCCTTCCCTGGCGTAATCAGGCAAGGCTGCTGCCAGCAGATGAAGACGCCCCGGAGGCACGAGACAGAAATGAGCGAGAACGGCAAGACAATCGGCCAGGGGGCCAAGCTGCTGGTCGATGTCGGCCCGGCAGCGGTCTTCATGATCAGCTACAACATCGCCAACCGGGTGCTCGACGAAGGCGCGATCTACTGGTCGACCGGCCTGTTCATGGCCGCCACGGCGCTTGCGGTCGCCTACGCCTATTTCTCGCAGAAGCGCTTCCCGCCCATGCTGATCGTGACCTTCTTCATCGTCACCCTGTTCGGGGCGATGACGATCTATCTGCAGGATCCGATCTTCATCTTCATCAAGCCGACCATCATCAACCTCCTGTTCGCATTCACGATCCTGTTCAGCTTCGCCTTTGGCTATAATGTGTGGAAGGCGCTTTTCTCCTCCGTCTTCGAGATGCCCGAGCGCATCTGGACGATTCTGGCGATCCGCTGGGCGCTGTTCTTCATCTTCCTGGCCGCCGTCAACGAAGTGCTCTGGCGCCACATCACCGACAGCGTGGTGGTGGACTCCGCGCGCATGTTCGACTGGCTGAACCTGACGGAGGCCTTCTGGGTGAATTTCCGTCTTCTGGGTACCTACCCGATCTTTGCGGTCTTCATCGCGCTCAACATCCCGATCACGCTGAAATACGCCCGTGCGCCGGGTGAAGGCGAAGGCGGCGATGAGGCTGCGGACGACACCCGTGCAGACGATACCGGCAAGGCAGAAGAGAGCGATGCCGCCCCCGCAGGCGACCCGCGCTAGGTTGGTCACGCCGAGTTGATTGTGCATTGGCCACCGCCGCACATTACAGTTAGTTCATGATGCTCACCTCGACCCTTCTTGCCCTCTCGCTGAACATCTCTGCCGGCTTCTACCCGGCAGGGCTGGGCGAGACGCCCAACCCGGCCCATTCCGAGGAGGCGCCGGTCGTCATCGAGCTGTTCACGAGCCAGGGCTGTCCGCCTTGTGTCGAGGCCAATCGCCGCTTTGGCGAGCTGGCAGCGAGGCAAGGCGTCATCGCGCTCTCCTATGGCGTGGATTACTGGGACATGTTCGGCTGGGAAGACCAGTTCGCGCAGCCTGCCTTCGCCGACCGGCAGAAGGATTATATCCGCCTTGGCGAGGCCAGCCGCGTCTTCACGCCCCATTTTGTCATCAATGGCGGCCCGGAGCGCCTGCGCTTCACCCGCGATGATGTGCCCGGACGCCTCGCGCGTACCTTGCCTCTGACCGGGGATATCGAGCTGACGCGCCTTGAGGGCGGCCGGGTCCAGCTCGATCTGGATGGCCCGGTTCGCGAACGTCCTGCGGCTGTCTGGGCGGTCACCTACCGCCCCGGCATGATCCTTGTCCCCATCGAGGGCGGGCGCAATGAAGGCATCGAGATGGAGCACCACAACACGGTGGCAGCCCTTGAACGCCTCGAGGACTGGAATGGCGGCGATTACAGCCTGGAGTTCACCGCGCCGGCGACCGATTTCGGCCTCGCCGTGCTGGTGCAGGACGAGCCGGGCGGCCGCGTTCTCGCGGCGGCGCGGCTGACCGACTAGGCCCTATTCCTCCGCCGGTGTGACGGCTCGCGAAGCGGCCTGTTCCAGCGGGCGCGTCATGCGCTCGAATGCATCCTCGCTCACCTCGAACCAATAGCCCTCGCTGGCACCGCGTAAACTCGCAGCCTCGTCCATGACATCATGGCTGGCGGCGTCGATGGCGATGCGTGCCTGCACGCGGCCCTCGACGCGGAAGAAGCGCAGCTCATAGCTCAGCCCGTCAAAGGTGATGGCCCGGTGCAGGGCGATGGGCGTCCCGTCATGGGCGGCGTCCGCTTCCCCCACATCCCTGAACCGCAGGCGCGCGCCAGCGCTCGCCACCCCGTTGGCCGCGCCCGCCGTGATCAGTTGCCAGCTTCGCGGGCTGACAAGATCGAAATTGCGCACCGAAGGATTGTCGCGTTCCAGGATATAGGCAGGACCGCTCTCCGGCACGATGAAGGCCCGCGCCACGCGGGCCGGGTCGATATTGAAGAAATCGAGCCCCAGCCAGCGGCCCGGATCGGAGAGGTCGGGAAGGCGGCCATCAGCGGCAAAGGCGCGCGGATTGCCTGTCATGCGCAGGTAAAGCCCGTCCTCGCCGCGCGCATTTCCGGCAATCAGCGAGGTGAGAACCTCGCCTTCACCGTCCGTGATCGTCAGGCGCGTGCCGCTGCCGCCCTCAACCGGGTCATCCACGCCCAGATCGCCATGGCGGGCGGGATTGCGCGTCAGCGCCGCCGCGTATCGCAGGCTGGCAAGGCCTGAATCCAGCTCGGCGAGATATTCGGCCCGCACCGGGTAATTGCCTCGTGAGGGCATGACCCAGCCTGTCTCGCCGCGCTCGAGCCGGAACATGGCGTCAGGGGTAATCACCTCCAGCGTTGCCGCCTCTGTGGCCATGTCCGCCCAGCCGGGCAGGACGGGGCCTTGCAGGTCAGGGCGGGCATTGCGTCCGGCATCAAGGCCTAGCGCGAGCACACCGGCGAGCAGCAAGAGCAGGCCCGCGCTGGCGATGGCAAGGGCGCGAAACGTCCGTGAACCGGGCCGGGCAAGGCTCATGAGCGGCGCCTCCGGCGGATAAGGCTGAACAGGGCGGCCAGCA
>NZ_JBQLZR010000150.1:0-21509 GCF_052168375.1 Glycocaulis sp. | reverse complement strand
TGTTCATACCGGGTGCCTGATGGCAGGGCGTCGCGCGTCGCCTGCTCGCACGCCGAACGGCCCGTACCGCACCCGGCAAGCACGGCCATGGCCGTGAGGACAGCAATCTTCCTTAGGTTCGATATGCGCGGCCGGCCCCGCGCTTTACTTTTCAATGGGCGGGCATTTACCGGAACACTGCCTTCTGCTGGCATCCCCGCCCTCCTTATCGGCCCCGCCGGCCAACCGGGACACCGGCTGGCCGGCTTGACCCTCAAAAAGGAAGCTTACTCGTAGCGGCGGTCGAAAGTCACCTGCGTGCCGTCGGCCCGGGTGAGGCTGCGGGCGTAGAGTTCGAGCGGACCGATCCCATCATCGACCCATCCCTGCACGGTCACGGTTTCGCCCGGGTCAACCGGCACCATGTTGGGTCCGGTATAGACGCGTACAGCACCTGTTTCATCGCGCAGGCGGAACTCGTCCTCGTCAAGAATGCGCTCCACACTGCCTTGCACGGTGACGATCGTGCCGCGCTCGAGCTGGCTGATGGACGTCACCTCGTCGCGGGCAGCCGCCGGGCTTGCCAGTGTCAGGGCGAGCGAGGCGAGGATCAGGGATTTCACGTCGGTTTCCTTTCGTTTTAAACCGGAAATGCTCCGGAGGTGTGTGCGCCCGGCCACCGTCAGGATGACCGGGCGCGAGGGGGGCGAGGATCAGCTGTAACGGCGCGTACGGCGGCGGCGCCACAGCATGCGGGCGGCCGTTTCCATCGCGCCGAACAGGGCGCCGCTGGCAGGGGTGGCGCTGACAGGCACGGGCAGGCTGGAGGCAGGAATAGTCATCGGGGAGGTCCCTTCTTGTTGTTATGACCTCTTGATCGCACACCCGGTTAGATAGATATAATCGAATTAATCAGAAATTTTGTTCGGAAAAACCGATTAATGCGGCCCTCCCTTCGCCAACTCCAATATCTTGTGGCCATTGCCGATCACGGACGTTTCGCGCTCGCTGCGACAGATGTTGGTGCCAGCCAGCCCACCTTGAGCGAGCAGATTTCCTTGCTGGAGGCAGAGCTTGGCGCACGCCTTCTGGAGCGGGGCCGCCACGGAGCGCTCCTGACCCCTCTGGGGCAGATCGTCACCGAGCGCGCCCGGATCATCCTGCGCGAGATGGAGGAACTCAAATCGATCGCCCGGACCGGTGAAGATGCCCTGTCGGGCCGGGTGCGTCTTGGCGTGCTGCCTTCGGTCGGCCCCTACCTGCTGCCGGATGCGATCAAGGCCCTGCATGCCGACTATCCCGATTTCCGCTTGCTGGTCCGCGAGGGTCGGGTCACGGAGCTGGCGGAGGCCTTGCAGGCTGGAACGCTCGACCTCGTGATTGCAACGTCGGATGATCTGCCCGAAGCGCGAAGCGAATATCTTTTCTCTGAGACCATCTGGGTGTCGAGTGCGCCCGATGATCCGCTCGCGGGCACACGCGAGCCGGTCTCGCTTGCCGATCTGTCGGGCCGCGAACTCCTGAGCCTCGGACAGGGCCACCGCCTGACACGCCTTGCTGGCCAGATTGCCGAAGCAGCCGGTTGCTGCATCAGCGCGGAATATGAAGGCACCAGTCTTGATGCGCTGCGGATCATGGCGTCGACGGGTGTGGGGCTGGCGGTTCTGCCCGGCCTTTATGCAACGCGTGAGGCCCGGCGTGACCCGGAACTGACGGTGCGCCGTATCGACTGGCCGCTTGCCCGGCGCGACCTGTCCCTGATCTGGCGATACACATCGCCTCTGGCCAGTTCGTTCAGCCAGATCGCACAGACCTTGCGGGCAACGGCTGCCAGCCTGCCCGCCGAGGCCTTCGCGCCGCCGCCCTCAAGTCTGTAATCCTGTATTCATCTGAAGGTAATCGCTCTCTCATCCGGCGGTCAGGGCACCGTCATGGCGGGGCTCCATTTCAGCGTTCACCGGCGGCCCGCCTGTGCAGGGCCGCGAAACCCGAAAAATGGAGCCAAGAGATGAAACTGAACCTGCATGTTCGTGCTGCCACGCTGGCGCTGTGTGCTGGCCTTGCCGTTCCGGCCATGGCCTTTGCCGATGATGGCCTGACCGAGGCTGAGGTGCTCGCCGCCCAGCAGGCCTGGGGCGATGCCCTTGTGCAGATTGCGACCGTAAACGCCGAGCAGGGCCCGGAAGCTGCCCGCGAGACCGCGCGCGAGATCATCGACGCCGCCTACGGCTATCAGCTCGGTCCGGTCCTCTTCAAGCCGACGCTGGCTGCTGCGCCGCAGACCTTCCGCACCACGGCTGAGGGCGCTCTTGCCTATTTCGTCGGTCAGGACCCGGAATTTCCGAACGATTCCGGCTTTGCGCTGAATGACTGGACTGCGGTCGAAATCGAGAACGCCGCCATCTTCATCGATGACGAAACGGCGATGACCATGGGCAATGTCCTGATCACGGACTCTGAAGGCAATGTCACCATTGTCGACAAGACGTGGGGCTTCCACCGTGATGAGGACGGTGTGGTTCGTATCGTCCTGCACCACTCCTCGCTGCCTTATCAGCCCGCTAACTAGCCCTGTCGGCTGGTGCCTGCAGGGGGCGGGGCAATGCGATAGCCCAGCCCCCGCACGGTCTCGATGAGGGGCGTGCCGAAAGGCTCGTCCACTTTCGCCCTCAGGCGCCGGATATAGACATCGACCACATTGGTCAGCGGATCCTCGTCAATGCCCCAGACATTGGTGAGGATCCGTTCACGGCTGAAAACCCGGCCCGGCGCCGACATCAACAGTTCCAGCAGCGCGATTTCCTTGGCGGTCAGGCGGATATCGCTTCCGTCACGGCTTACCGTGAACTGCGCGCGGTCAAGAACGAGATCACCTACGGCGAGATGCGGGCTGGCAGCCGGCTCGACGGCCCGGCCCCGGCGCAGCAGGGCCTCGATTCGGGCGAGCAATTCCTCGAAGGCGAAGGGCTTTACCAGATAATCGTCCGCCCCCATGCGCAAGCCGGTTACCCGGTCCTCCGTCCGCCCGAGCGCGGTCAGCATCAGGATGGGCACCTCCACGCGAGAGGCGCGGAGTGTCTGGCAGAGATCCAGCCCGTTCATGCCCGGAAGCATCAGATCCAGCAGCACAACGGCGCGCTGGTCCAGTTCCCGCATCTCCTCCCATAGCGACCGTGCCTTCTCCAGCCCTTCAGGTCCGTTGCGCGCGACCCGAAGCCGGTAGCCTTCCGCACGCAGTCCGCGCTCCAGAAAATCGGCGACGCGCGCATCATCCTCGATGATCAGAATATTCATGATGCTTCACTGTCCTGCGGAGTGACCAGGGGGAAGCGGGCGATGGCCGTGGCGCCTTCACCCGGAGCGCCAGCCAGATGGACCGTTCCGTCAAGACGGGCCGCGAGCGTTCGTGCAATGGAAAGGCCCAGGCCCGAACCGTCCGCCCTGTGGGCTCTCGCCGCCGCACTGCGATAACCGCGGTCGAACACGTGTTCAGCCTCTTCCCTCGTCAGGCCGATACCGTGATCGCGTATCTCCACACGCCAGCATCCGCTTTCCGCCACGCTGGTGACCTCGACCTTGCCGGAGGGGTGCGAGTAGCGCACTGCATTGTCGAGCAACACGCCCAGCAACTGTTGAAGGCGCTCCGGATCGGCAAGGATGCGCGAGCCTGTGGAATCCGCAACGCGTTCCAGCTGGACACCGCGCAGGCGGGCAACGCTGCCGATCTGGTCAATCGTCCGCGCCAGTATGATGTCGGGGTCGAGAATGACGGGCGCTATGTCCAGCGCCTCTGCATCATGCAGGGCGATGGTCAGCAGATCATGGATCAACCCGCCCAGCTGACCGGCTGCATCACGGATACGCCCAAGGCTGGATTTCAGTTCTTCAGGATCAGTGTCCTGCCGGCGCAGCGCGATCTCTGCCTCGCCCCGGATGACCGTTGTCGGCGTGCGCAGCTCATGTCCGATATCTGCCAGCAATTGTTTTCGCCGTGCCTCTGACAGTTCCAGCTCGGTAACCGCCCTCGTGAGATCCCCGGTGCGCGCTTCCACCTCCTGTTCGAGGTTTTCGCGCATGATGCGTTCCTGCTCACGTGATGATGCCAGCTGCGCGGCCATCTGGTTCATGCGTCCGGCAAGCTGGGACAGCTCTGACGGGCCGCCAAGCGCAATGTGATGATCGAGGCGGCCCTGCTCATATGCCTGTGCCCCGGCGATCAGCCTTTGCAAGGGCCGGCGCAGCGCGCTTGCGAAATAGGCCGCCAGCATGAGGGAGAGCAGGATGAAGCCGATGGCAGCGCCGGTTCCGATCAGACGCGCGCGAGCCAGCGAGTCATCGGCTGCATCACGCTCGCGCTGCAAGGCGCGCTCTTCGGCCAGAATGGTGGCATCCAGCATCTGCCTGAGATCGCGCTGGGCAAACCGGTCAAAGACATCGTCAAGCGCCCGCCAGGACTCGACCGTCTCTGCCACTGGCGTCGGCGACACCAGCTCGGGCAACTCCCCGATAAGAGCGTCCACCGATTGCTGGAGCAGGTCCAGGGAAGCCAGGCGTTCGGCATGTTCAGGCAAGTTCTTGCCACGGCGCCGGTCCATGGCGTCGGCGCGTGCGCTCAATGCCTGCAACTCGCCGATCTGGGCTCGCATGCGGCTGCCCAGTTCCGGTCCAAGGCCGGGGTCGGGATGCGTCCCTATCAGGGTCTGCAATACCCAGGCGCGCAGGCGCTGCTTGTTGGCCTTCAGCTCCAGAAACCCGCTGAGCAGGTCTGCCGCTACCCGCCCGCGCTCGACACGGTGCTCGGCGAGGTTCGACATCCACCATGCCAGCGTGCCCTGACCCGCCGCCAGCAGGGCAAGGCAGGAAAAGGCGATCATGATCTGGCGTGAAAACATCCCAGCCCCCGGTCCGCACCTGTGCCGCCGGTGCATACCCGGACATAGTCCGCAAATGCGCCAGTGCCATGCCGCTGCAGCGGCATGGACGCTGCCTACTCCGGCAGGATCACCCGCACGCCATTGACGAACACCTCGCCCTGATCGGTAACGGTTTCATCGTCCCACTGCTCGGAGGCTAGGTGCACTTCCTCGAGGGCCGCCGAAAGCGTGTCCAGCTCGGTTGAAAGCCGGGCAATCGCATTTTCCAGCGTGTAGCTGATTTCGTGAATGTCCATCATCGCTTCCTGGTCGACCTCGCCGGCAAGGCGCGCTTCCAGCAGGGCGGTGTGCGTGCGCAGATTGGCGACAGCTTCTTCCAGGGATTCTGCTGGCAGCCCTTCGAAATGGCCGTCATCCTCCTGAGCGTAGGCGTGCGGCACGAGCAGAAGCGCGGCGCAGGCAAGGGCGGCTGAAACGATCTTCATGGCGAAACCTCCAATTTGCGAACTATTCGCAAGTTTCTGCCATGGCCAGCCAGCCGCCACAAGCCGCTTCGTTTCACACCTGCTGCTAGCCGATCGCTTCGCGCTTTTCGCCGATATGGACAAGGCTTTCGACATCGATGCGGTCATCGCCGCCGCACACGCCCACGATCAGCGCCTCGTCGCAGCCTTCACCGACGAGGTAGGCGTGCCCCATGGAGCTATCGAGATAGTAGGATTCCCACTTCTCCAGCACGACCGGGTCGTAGAACTCGGTGTGAACCTCCACCCGGCCTTCCAGTACGAAGATGAACTCTTCTCCGCCATGGCGCACCAGCTCGCCGAACTCTTCCACCGTGCGGGCACGCACCTTGGTGAAGATCGGGATCATGCTTTTTTTGCGCAGCTCGGTGCACAGGTAGAAATAATCGTAATTGTCCGTTTCCACCCGGACGGCGCCGTCCAGCGTTCCCATGGCCCGCCGCCCGGTAACCGGCCCGGCGGGTGCCGTTTCGGGGCCCGGTACGCTGAACAGGTCTGACAGGGGCAGGTTCAGGCGCTGGCTGAGCTGCAGGAGCTTGTCATAGGTCAAGGTGAGCCGGTCGTGCTCGATCTTGGACAAGGTTGAAAGCGGAATGCCCGAATGCTGGCTCATCTCCTTCAGGGTCCAGCCATTACGCTGCCGGATGGCGCGCACGACCTGACCGAGCGTGGTGTGGGTATCGGCAGCCGCGTTCTTCATCATCCGTCCCTGAAATCTTGCCGGGATCAATCCTAACCAGAACCGTCCCGTTCGGAAAATCGCTTTCCAGCCGGGATGTGAACAAGGCTAGCCGTGTTGCACGGCCCCCGCCAAGCCCGCAGGCAGACAAAGGATGTTGGCACCTCCAGCCGGTTAATGTCCTGATCAGAGAATTTCGTTGACATTTCTCTTATCGGGATAAAGGCTGCCGGATCAGACCTGATCAGACCCCACAGCGGCGGGACGGCCCGCCACGGGTGTGCGTCAGGCGCAAACCATGAACGCAAAGTTCAGGAGGGGAGAGTCAACATGATCAGGTATTCGCTTCGGGCCGGGCTTCTGACAGGTGCCGCCATGGCGGTGTGTGCGCCAGCCCTTGCCATGCAGGAGGCGTCCGGGGAGGACGCTCCGGTAGCCACCTCGCAGGTTCGAGAGGTGATTACGGTCACATCGCGCTTCCGCGAGGAATCCATCCAGAATATCGGCGCCAGCGTGACCGGCCTTTCCGAAGCCGACATCCAGCAGCGCGGCATTTACGACATCGAGGATCTCGCGCGCACGGTCGCCGGCCTCGACAACGTGAAGACCCGTCCCAACTCGAACAATATCGCCATCCGGGGTGTGCGCACGGCCGGCAGCGGCTACGAGACCAGCTCGGTCTTCAGCGTGTTCGTCGATGATGTTTCGGTGACCGGGTCGGGCAGCATCCGCGACTTCAGCGCTGTCGATCTCAACCGGATCGAGGTCATTCGCGGACCGCAGCCGACGCTCTTCGGTGAGGGCGCGGTTGGCGGCGTCATCCGCTATTTCACCAATGATCCTGATCTGGACGGTCCGGTCTTTGAAGGCCAGGCGTCCGGACGCTACGAGACCATCACCGATGGCGGGTTCGCTCACAGCATCGACAATGCCGTGTCGGCAGTTCTGGTGCCGGGCCGTCTGGGCCTGCGCGTCTCGGGCTTCCATCGCCAGGATGACGGCTTCATCGACAATCCGAGCGAAGGCGAGGACGTCAACGACTTTGAATCCTATGGCGGGCGTGCGGTCCTGCTGGCCCGGCTCAGCGACAATCTGGAATTCCGTCTTTCCGCCTTCATCACGCGTGACGAGATGGGCGAGTCCACCCAGGTCGATCCCGGCTCCGATCCGGAGGATCTGACCTATTCGGCCTCCCCGCGCTCGGGCACCTATGTGGACGATTTCGACCTGTATTCGGCTCGTATCTCCTATGATGCCGGGCAGGTGAACATCACCTCCATCACAGGTTATTACGATCACCGCACCAGCTCAGCGCTGTTCAGCGCCGGCAACTCGTTCGGCCTTGCGCCCTTCTTCCCGACTGTCGACACGACGAGCTTCGTCACAGGGTCGTCCGAGTTCACACAGTGGTCGCAGGAGTTCCGCTTTGTCTCGGATCTGGAAGGGCCGTTCAACTACACGGCAGGCCTGTACTATCGCGACCGCGACAGCTCCAGCGGCCAGTTCCTCACTTGCGCCGGATGTGCGGCTGTCACCACGCCATCTTCTGAAAACCTTGCCAGCCGGCTGTCCACCACGCGCGCCGAGCAGTATTCGGCGTTCGCAGAGCTGACCTACGCTCTGTCTGAACGGCTGCGCCTGATCGGCGGCGTGCGTTACGTGAACGACACCATCACCACATCGCTGCTGCTCGACAACACGGCCAATCTGGTTCCCCAGTTTGATGGCAGCGGCAATCTGATCCCGTGGACCGAAACCAATCCGATCGGCTTTGTCAGTACGCTGGACGTGCTGCGCGGCGCGGGCGTCGGCACCGACTTCGTCTTCGAGCTGGAGGAGTTCCTGCCACGGCTTGGCGTGGAATTCGACCTCTCCGACGAGGTCCTGCTCTATGCCAACTATGCCCGCGGCGTGCGTAATGGCGGCATTGGCAACGCGCTTGCAGCGCTGGGTGCCTCGGGTGGCAATCAGGATGTTTTCCTGGCCAACCTGTCCTTTGATGCCGATGAGGTCGTGTCGGTGGA
This sequence comes from Glycocaulis sp., assembly GCF_052168375.1. Lineage (NCBI taxonomy): Bacteria > Pseudomonadati > Pseudomonadota > Alphaproteobacteria > Maricaulales > Maricaulaceae > Glycocaulis > Glycocaulis sp. Next base: position 13,429 of record NZ_JBQLZR010000150.1, on the reverse strand, counting down.
TGCCGGCGTGAAGGCCAGCTGGTTTGGCGGCACGCTCGTCACCAATCTGGGTGTGTTCCACACCACCTATAGCGACACCCAGATTCAGGTGAACACACCGGCCAACAACACGGTGAACGGCCCGGAGCAGACCATTATGGGCCTCGAGCTGGAAACCACGCTGCAGGTCAGCGACGAGCTTTCCACCTATTTCAATGCATCGCTGATCGAGGCCGAATTCCAGGAAGGCGCTCTCATCACGTCCGCGCCAGGCGGCTCCTACGGGCCGTTCGATCTGCGCGAAGGTAACAGCCCGGCCAACATTCCCGGCGTGACCCTGTCGATGGGATATTCCTACTCCCGGCCCATCGGGACGGGCGAATGGTCGTTCAATTCGACCGGTTCGTTCCAGTACATCGGAGAGCGCTTCTCCAACGTCCAGAACTTCCCGTCTGCCGAGCTAAACTCGCTGGAATACCTGAACCTGCGTGTGGGCTTCTCAAACGATGTCTGGTCGGTCGATCTCTATGGCGCCAACCTTCTCAACGATGTGGAAGCGGTCAGCATTGGCTCCAACCCGCTTCAGCAATTCATCAATCCGCAAGGCCAGCTTGATGCCCCGCTGATTGCGACCAGCGTCAACCGGCCGCGCAGCGTCGGGATAAGCGTCCGCCTGCGCTACTAGGGCGAGCGATAAGGAAGGCATGGCAGGCTTGGCCCGTCATGCCTTGCCCGCAAGTCAGAATGAAATCCAGAATGCAGGCCTCCGCCGATGAAGAGCGGTGCCGGCACAGGGAAGGAAGACCGATGACCGGACATACGATGCGCAGCACGCTGGCTGTGCTCCTCGCCAGCCTGGGCCTGGCCGCTGCCAGCGCCCAGGTGCCAGACCTCGACCCCCGCGACGAGGTGGAGGCAGAGGCGCCCGAATTGCCGCAGCAGGAGGCATTGCCGCCGGAAGAGCCGGGCATCATCGATCCTGATGATCTCTCCACCTGGCTTGATGGCTTCATGCCCTACGCTCTGGCGCAAGGCGACATAGCCGGTGCCGTTGTGACGGTGGTGGCCGATGGCGAGATCCTGCTCTCGCGCGGCTATGGCTATGCCGATGTCGAGACCCGTACCCCCATCGACCCGGACACCACACTGTTCCGGCCCGGTTCGATCTCCAAGCTCGTGACCTGGACAGCAGTGATGCAGCTCGTCGAGGACGGGCTGATCGATCTCGATGCCGACATCAATACCTATCTCGATTTCGAGGTGACGGGTGTCGAGCGTCCGATCACCATGCGCCATCTGCTCACCCATACACCGGGCTGGGGCGAGCAGGTGCGCGCCCTGATCATGGATGATGCCTCGCAACTGCCCCCGCTGGGCGAGTATGCGCGCGACAACATTCCGGCTGCGGTCTATCCGGCAGGCGAGATGCCGGCCTATTCAAACTACGGTACAGCCCTTGCCGGCCACGTCGTGGCGCAAGTTTCCGGCATGAGCTTTGACGACTATGTCGACGCGAACATCTTCGCGCCGCTCGGCATGGAGTATTCCTCCATGCGCCAGCCTCTCCCCGAGGACCTGCAAGGCCTCATGTCCTCAGGTTATATGCGCGCCTCCGACCGCGAGGGGCGCCCGTTCGAGATCGTCACGCCCGCGCCAGCCGGCTCGATGTCCGCGCCCGGCAACGACATGGCGCGTTTCATGATTGCCCACCTCAATCAGGGTGAAGGCCTGCTCTCTCCGGAAACGGCAGAGCAGATGCACACCACGGCTGACCGCAAGCTGGACGGGGTCAACGCTATGCTGCTCGGCTTCTACGAGCAGAACCGCAATGGGCACCGCATCATCGGCCATGGCGGCGACACCACGCTCTTCCATTCCAACATGCATCTCTATCTCGACCATGGCGTCGGGCTTTACATCTCGATGAACAGCTCGGGCCAGGGCGGTTCGCCGGGCCGTATCCGCCAGTCGCTCTTTGAAGGCTTCACCGACCGCTACTTCCCGGCCGAGCCGGCAGAAGACCGGCCGACGCTCGATACAGCGGCAGAGCACGGTGCCATGCTCGTCGGCAATTACGTGATCTCGCGCCGGGCGCATCGCAACTTCGTCGCGGCAACGGCCCTGCTCGGCCAGCCCAGCGTCACGATGAACGCGGATAACGAGATCAGCCTTTCCATCCTGACGGACGCAGCGGGAACACCGCGCCGGTTTCGCGAGGTCGAACCCTTCATCTGGCAGGAAGTGGGCGGCGTCGAGCGCCTGTCCGCCCGTATCGGCGAAGATGGCGAGGTGGAGATGTTCTCCGGCGCCTTCTTCTCGCCCTTCATGATGTTCGTGCCCGTGGAGTGGTGGCGCAATGGCGCAGTCCTGATGCCGCTGGCAGGATTTGCCGGCGCCGCGCTCCTGCTCACCGTGCTTCTCTGGCCGGTGCGCGCGATCGTGCGCTGGCGTTTTGGCCGCCGCTTCGAGCTGGAAGGGCGCCAGGCCATGGCCTACCGCCTGTCCAATATCGGTGCGCTGGCAACCCTTGCCCATCTGGGTGGCTGGCTATTCCTGATCACTTACATGATGGCCGAACTGAACCGGCTCGACGGGCGCCTCGATGGCATGATCATCCTGATGCAGCTCCTGTCCGTGCTTCCGATCGCCGGTCTTCTGATCGCGCTGTGGAACGCCTTTGTGGTCTGGACCGGCAAGGCAAGCTGGTTTGCCAAGCTGTGGAGCCTCGTGCTCGTCGCATCGACGCTGGTGATGATCTGGTTCCTGATCGCTGCCGGCTTCTTCCAGTTTGGCCTGACCTACTAGGAGAGGTGCGCCCATCATGTCTGCCCGTGCCCCTCTCGCCCTGTCGGCCCGTGTCGAGCTGGCGCGCCTGAAAACGCCGTTCCGTATCACCGGCCATGTCATGGACCGCATAGACCTTCTGGTCTGCGCCGTGTCCCGCAATGGCCGGACCGGGCGCGGCGAGGCAACCGGCGTCTATTACCATGCAGAGAACGGCGCCAGCATGCTGGCGCAGGTCGAGGCGGTGCGTAGCGAAGTGGAAGCGGGTATCACGCGGGAGGCGCTGCAGGACCTCCTCCCGCCGGGCGGGGCCCGCAATGCGCTCGACTGCGCGCTGTGGGACCTTGAGGCACAGGAGGCAGGCATACCCGTCTGGCAACTGGCCGGGCTCCAGCCGCCCGCCCCCTTGCTGACGACCTTCACACTGGGCGCCGACATGCCGGAGGTGATGGGCAGCCGCGCTGCGGCCCTGAAAGATGTGCGGGCGCTGAAGCTGAAACTCATTGGCGATGGCGCCGATGCAGACCGGGTACGGGCCGTGCGGGCGGCCGCGCCCGACACCTGGATTGGCGTGGATGCCAACCAGGCCTTTGACCGGGCCGGAACCGAGGCGCTCCTGCCCTGTCTGGTCGAGGCAAGGGTGAGCCTTCTGGAACAACCGTGTGCCATCGGCGCGGATGAGACCCTTGCCGGCCTTGATGCGCCCATGCCGCTGGCGGCGGACGAAAGCGCGCAGACCAGCGCCGATATTGAACGCCTCGCCGGGATATATGACGTGATCAATATCAAGCTCGACAAGACGGGCGGTCTCACCGAGGCACTCAAGATGGCCCATGCCGCCAAGGCAGCCGGTCTCGGTGTGATGGTCGGCAACATGGTCGGAACCTCGCTGTCGTGCGGGCCGGCGGCGCTCGTCGGCCAGCTTTGCGATGTCGTCGATCTGGACGGACCCTGGCACCTTTCTGCCGACCGTGAACCGCCTGCAATCTATCGCGACGGCCATCTCGTCTGCCCACCGGGTGGCTGGGGCAATGCCGGGAAGGAAGCCGCCTGATGAATGCTCTCGTTCTGCCCCGTCCTTATCTACTCTTCCTCGCGGATGTCACCGACCTCTCCTACGCCAAGACGGCCGCGGGTCTGCGTGACTGGGTACCGGACCAGTGCATCGCCGAATGGGCGTTGCCGGGAAATCCGCTGCGGCTCGGTCTGCCGGTCATGGCGCCGCGCGAAGCGGTGAAGGCCGGGGCTCGTGCCCTCGTAATCGGAGCGGCCACCATGGGTGGCGCGATCCGTCCGGCCTGGGTCTCATCCCTCATCGAGGCTATGGAGGCCGGGCTCGACATCATTTCCGGCATGCATGTGCCTCTGGCGAGCGTGCCGGAGCTGAACGAGGCCGCTACACGCCTTGGCCGTCAGCTTATCGAGGTGAGGAAGCCGCCCGCTGGCCTTCCCGTCGCGACAGGACGCAAGCGCACCGGCAAACGTCTGCTGACTGTCGGAACCGATTGTGCGCTGGGCAAGAAATATACGGCGCTGGGTCTCGCCCGCGCCTTTCGCCGCGCTGGCATTGACGCCACCTTCCGGGCAACGGGCCAGACAGGCATTCTCATTGCCGGCGGGGGCATTCCGATGGACGCGGTGGTGAGCGATTTTCTTGCCGGCGCTGCGGAAATCCTGTCCCCGGACGCTTCTGAAGATCACTGGGATGTCATTGAGGGGCAGGGTTCTCTCCTCCACCCCTCCTATGCCGGTGTGTCGCTGGGTCTCCTGCATGGCAGCCAGCCGGACGTGCTGGTGATCTGTCATGAACATGGCCGCAAGCGCATTATCGGCCTTGAGGCGCATTATCCCATTCCCTCACTGGAAGAGGTGATGGAACTGAACCTGATGCATGCCCGCCGGGTAAATCCCGCCGCGCGGATTGGCGGCATCAGCCTGAACACCTCGGCTCTTTCCGAGGACGAGGCACGCCGCGTCATCGAGGCGGAATCGCGCCGCACCGGCCTGCCATGTGCAGACCCGGTGCGCGGGGGCGCAGCCTTTGCAGAGCTGGTCGAGGCCTGTCTCGAGACCGAAGCCGCCCTCGCCCAATGAGCGCGGCGCCCGGTTTTTTCCGGCGTTTCATCCTGCCGGGCCTTGCCTTCAAGGCGGTCGTGATTGGCGGTGGCTACGCCACAGGGCGGGAGCTTGCCGAGTTCTTCCTGCCCTCAGGGCCGGTCGGCGGCCTCATGGGGCTTGTCCTGGCCACCCTTGTGTGGAGCCTTGTCTGCGCGGTGACGTTCGCCTTTGCGCGGGTCACGCAGAGCGGCAATTACCTTACCTTCTTCAAGGCGCTGCTGGGACCTTTCTGGCCGCTTTTCGAACTGGCCTATTTCGCCTTCCTGTTCCTGATCCTGGCTGTGTTTGGTGCAGCGGCCGGTGAAATCGGCGCAGCTCTTTTCAGCCTTCCCGGCTGGGCCGGAGCTGCCGCGCTGGCGCTCTCGGTGCTCGTGTTCACCGGCCTCGGGCAGGAAAGCGTGGAGGGGCTTTTCAAATACGCCTCGCTCTTCCTCTATCTTGTCTATCTCGTCTTCGTGGTGATGTGTTTCAGCCAGTTTGGCGGTGACATTCTCGCCGGCCTGGATGCGAGCATCGTATCGGCATCCTGGGTTCCCGCAGGCATCACCTATGCGGGCTATAATGTGGTCGGCGCGGTCATCATCCTGCCGATGCTGCGCCATCTGACCAGCCAGCGGGACGCGCTTGTTGCGGGCATGCTTGCCGGACCTCTGGCAGCCCTGCCAGCGCTCGCCTTCTTCGCCTGCATGATCGCCTTCTATCCGGACATTGCCGGTGCGGCCCTGCCGTCCAACTATATCCTCGAGCGCCTTGGCTCCCCGGCCTTCCAGATGGTGTTCCAGTTCATGGTGTTCGTCGCCCTGCTGGAAACCAGCGTCAGTGCTGTCCACGCAGTCAATGAGCGGATTTCAGCCGTGCGCCCCCGCCCCATTGGCGTCCGCACGCGGCTTGCCATCAGTGCGGCGCTGCTTCTCGCTGCCATGGTGATTGCAGAGCGGTTCGGACTGATCGCGCTGATCGCCAATGGCTATCGTGCGCTCTCGCTGATGATCATCGCCGTCTTTGTGGTGCCGGTCCTGACGCTTGGCGTCTGGAAGCTGGTGCGGATGGGGCGGGACGCTAGTGGCGCACCCAGTTCATAGGGCGGCCCTCGCATCCATTGGCGTGGAATTCGGCGACATTGTTCTCCATGTTCCGTTCAAGGCGGCTCAGATCATTGCGAGCTTGAGATATCTCTGCCTGCAGGGTGCTTCTGCGGCGTTCAGCTTGAGCCAGTCTGCTCCGAGCATTGCCAAGCTGGCTGGCCAACGCAGCCGCGCCCGCACCCGGTGCCTCCTGAAGCACGCCCACTATCCGGCTTGGCCGACGCGGCGGCACAGGGCTGTGGGGCAGAACTGATAGCGCTTCCAGCCTGCGCACCTCGGCGCGCAATGCCGGTATCTCTGCCTCAATGGTATCCAAAGACCGTTCGGCCCTCGTCCAGTCCCGGCCCGCCTGTGCTCGCTCGGCGCTATCGAGCTGGATATTGCGCTTTATCCGCGCGCAGACAGGCGGCTCGGATGGCGGCTGTTTCGGATTCTTGGCAACAGGCTTCATATTTCAGGCCTTCACTATTAGGCTGTGCATTATAGAGCCGGAGCAGGAGGGGGCGGATTAGTTGCGTGTGCGCCCTTTCATTTGAAGAACTTGCAGGGATTCCGGCGGGGACAGGGTCATGAAACCAGCACTTTACGCGGCTTTCGCCGGCCTATTTGCTGGTGCAGGCTGTGTTGTTGAGGAAGCGCGCGAACCATTCTGGGAAGAGACACCGGAAATGGAGGCGGCGCGGCTGATTCATGAGGCAGCGTGCGCGAACTGGCCTGATCCTCACGCACTTTACGATGCAGCCTGGCAAGGCAATCTTGACGCCATTGATTGCGAAATAGCCAGTGACGAATGGCGCTTTGCCATCTCTACCGGCTATGAGCATGTGGATTATTCCCGGCTTCAAACAGGTTACCGGCGATGGCAGGTCAGCGGGGAGCGCGATGAGCGCGCGCTTGCGGCGGCCCGGCGCATGCCGCGCTTCGAGGTGGCAGGCGAGGTGGCCTATCACGGCTATCGCCTGCGAAGGGCCAGCAATCCCGATGAGCCGCTATTGCCCAACGATCCATGCTGGGAACTGAACGAAATCCAGCTTGAACTGGTCCGGGTGGCGATCCCGGACGAAAAAACGCTGCCTTGCCTCGAAAGCTGGGGGATCGCCGGGTAAACCCTACTGCGCGCCGCTCGCCGCTGTGCCGCGTATCGCCCGGCCCGGCAGGACAGACGTGTCCAGCGTGCCATTATCGACCAGCACCGTGCCGTTCACGATGACATAGTCAAAGCCCGTGCTGGCCTGGGCCGGCTGTTCGAATGTGGCGCGATCCGAAACGGTGTCGGGATTGATGACCACGATATCGGCGTCCATGCCGGGTTGCAGGCGGCCCTTGCGGCGCATTTGCGGGACGGCGTCCGAGAGGATGCGGGCCGGATAGAAGCTCGCCTTGGCGATGGCCTCCGGCCAGTCGATCACGCCGCGCTCACGTGCATAGACGCGCAGGAAACGGCCATAGGTGCCAGCGCTGCGCGGATGGGAATGGGCGTTTTCCGGGAGCGGCCAGACATCGCCGCTCAGGCGTTCACTGCCAACCGCCCACGGTCCGCCATCAGAGGCAATGGCGCCGCCGGGAAACAGGATCGAACGGTCCAGGTAGGCCTGATGTTCGGGGCGCTCATCGGGATTGAGGAAATGCACCACAATGCCTGTGCCCGGCGCGTTTTCCTGAAGGTCGAGGAAGCGTTCCTCGTCCAGCGGCTCGCCCTGCACGGTGAAGTCGGAATAGTCGATCCCGCCCATGCGCTCGCGCCAGTTCTCGCCGCGGAACATCGCCGCCCCGATACCTGTCGCGCCCGCGCCATAGGGATATGCCTCCACCGTGATGTTGACCCCGTTCTCCTGCGCTGTGGTGATCATGTCGGCGATCCGGTCAATGTCTGACAGGCTGATGGAGTTGAGGTGACTGATATGCATGTGGGCGCCGGTGCCGGCGGCCACGGCAACCATTTCCTGAAAGCCTTCAAACGAGCTTTGCGGCTCGATCGCGCTCAGAAACCGGGCATGGGTGAAAGTCGGCACGTCGCGGGCCGCAGCCAGCGCGTTGACCGCATGATATTCGGACCGGCCAATGCCCGGCGCGTATCCAAGCAGGATGCCGATACCCAGCCCGCCTTCCTCGATACCGGTATTGATATGGCGAAGGATGGTGGACAGGCGCTCATTGTCCGCAAGCTCGGTCTGCCAGCGCGGATCGCCGATATAGCGGAAGAACCAGTAGGTATCCGCGTCCGGCTCGACGTCCATCACTGCGGCGATGCGGGCATGGGCCCAGCTGGCCGCTGCACCGTAATTGATCGGGCGGCCTTCCTCGGCAGCACTGTCATAGAAATCGGCAACCGGCAGCACGCCGGATTCCAGCTCCAGAGTGGTGGTTACACCGTCCATGGCCTGCATCCGGCCGGCGGGAATGTCCTGCCCGTGCCCGTGCAGGTCGACAAAGCCCGGTGCAACAATGCGCCCGCTGACATCAATCGTGCGTGTGCCTTCCAGCGGCGTTTCGGATATGACAGCGATCGTGTCGCCGCGCAGACCGACATGGCGGATGGCGTCCAGCCCGGTCTCGGGATCAATCACCCGGCCATTATTGAGGACAACGTCATAGTCCTGGGCAAAGGCGGCACTGCTGAGTGCCAGTGCGCCCGCAATCGCAAGCCTTGCAAACATTCCCGGCATGGATGGTCTCCCCGTTTTCATTTTCTCTTTCAATTCTCATATCAGAGAAAATTGGCCGTGTCAGGTTTGTTTGGACGAATAGCCTGTGCGGGAACCCGTAAGGCTCACGGGCGTTTCCACCCGCATGACAAAGCCGATCCTTATCATCACGTATGCCCGCAGCCTGATGTCACTGACGGTCGCGGAATCCTGCCGTCCGCTGGCGGGACGCATCATTGCGGCCGACAGCGTGGATATGACACCGCTCGGCTTCTCCAAGCACTGCGATGACGCCATCGTCACAGCTGACAGCCGCAGTGATCCGGATGCCTTTATCGATGACATGATTGCTGCCTGCGCGCGCTTTGAGGGCGAGCGGGTCGTGATCATGCCGGTCTTCGAGGAAATGGAATTGCTGGCGCGTGAGCGCCATCGCTTCCCGGCTCATGTGACAATCGCCGCACCGGAGACAGGCGCGATTGAAAAGGTCACGCCGAAGGAAAATCTCGCCCGGACGGTGTCGGGAACAGACATCCCCGCGCCGGCAACAGAGCGCATCGACGATGGCAAGGCCGGGCTGAAGGAGCCGGAGGGCTTTACCTATCCCTTCCTCGTCAAGCCGTCCCATGGCGCGGGAGGCCGCGGCATTTCGAAGATTGTCGATGCCGACGCCTTGCAGGCGTATGCCAGGGGTGTGGGCGAAGGTGATGTCATCCTCGCCCAGGAGCTGGCGCCCGGAGATGATTACTGCGTGTCAGCGCTCTGCCGGAAGGGCGAGCTGGTGGTGTGCTCGGCCTATACCAATCTCGAACAATTCCCCAAGGAGCATGGCGCCGGTGTGGTACGCGAAACGGTCGATGCCGCGCCATTCGAACAGGCCGTGCGCCATATCGCCCGCGAAACCGGCTGGGACGGTGTTTTCGAGGCCGACTTCATGTGGAGCGGTGAGGACGGCGAGACCCCGATGCTGATCGAGATCAATGCCCGCTTCTGGGCTGGCGTGCGCCATTCCAAGCTGTCCGGCGTCGACTATCCGCGCCTGCTTCTCGAACAGACCCTGTTTGGGGAGATACGCTCTGAACCTGGCACGCCCGAAATTGGCCACCGTTCGAAAGTGCCGGTCATCTGGATGCCCTCAGCGGTGGCCGAGGCCTTCGGCGAAACGGAATACGCCGAGAAACTGTCAAAGGCCTGGGATCACCTCAATCATTCGGACGGCAATGTGCTGGAGCGCGTCGGACGCTTTCTTGGTACGCTGGGCAGCGCGAAATCGGCCGGTGAGGCACTGGACGACATCATGTTCCGCCTGACCGACCGGTCTGATCTCGATATCGACCTGATGGCTGAGGACGACCCGCAATCAGCCCTTGGCGTACTGTTCATTGCGTCCCACCTTGCCCGCCACGGCAAGCTTCCGCCGGAGATTTCCTACAAGCCCATGAAATGAGCGCATTGAGACCGACGATTGGATATATCGGTGCCCCCTCTGGCGACCGGCTTGTGGGTGCGTTGACGGCTCTGGTGATCTGGCTTTCCGGCGGGCGGCCCTTGCGGCTGCGCGAACTTCCCGAACGTGGCGATTCTCGCCTTGATGGCCTGATCCTGCTGGGCGGGCTTGATATCCATCCTTCGCGCTACCGTGCCGAGATCGAGGTGGAAAGCCGGTTTGACCCGATACGCGATGAGCTGGAGCTGGCCTGGCTGGGCGTGGCTTTCGCGCGTGAGGTCCCCGTCATGGGCATTTGCAGGGGGCTCCAGATGCTCAACGTGAAGGCCGGCGGTGATCTGCACCAGAGGCTCGATTCCGAGATTACCGCGTCCTGGCCCAATGGCCCGGTCGGCTACATGCTTTTCCGCAAGCCTGTGGATGTGCAGCCGGACAGCTTTCTTGCCAGCGTGTTCGGGGCCGGGGAGCTGAAGGTCAACAGCCTGCACCGGCGCGCCGTGCGCACTGTTGCCCCTGGCTTCGAGGCCACGGTCTGCGGGCGCGATGGCGGGGTTCAGGCGATCGAGGCGTGTGAAGGCGTGCTGCGCTTCGGTGTGCAGTTTCACCCCGAGCTATTGGTCCACCGCGCCGATATGCGCCGGCTGTTTGCCCGCTTTGTCGGGGCTTGCCGGACACGCCTTGCCACACAGAATTGAAACCCTCCGGGCCGGATCGCGTTAACCCTTGAAGAAGGGAGAATGCCGCCATGCCCATGCATCTTGCCATCGGAACGACGATTGCCACCGCGCTCGCAGGCCTTGCCGCCAGCACGATGATGACGATGGGTCCGCAGGCTGGAACGGCCCCTGCGCTTGTTCCTGCATCGTCAGTGGAAGCCATTGCCCCGGGCAACGCCCGCTTCCAGCTGGCCCAGGGCGAGGCCTATCTTCGCTCCTTGCGTCAGGGCACGCAAACCGCAGCGCCGCTCTTTGTTGTCGAGGTGGGTGCAGGCTCCGAGCTTGCCGCCCGTTTCGTCACCACGCGCACCGCGCTGGTCCGCAGTGAAGACGTGCGTATTGACGCCGTTAGCGGCGATATCGTGTATGCTGGCAGTGATACCGAGCTGCTTGCCCGGCAGAGCGAATTCGCGGTGCCTGTCAGCCGCTATCATGCAGGTGACCTTCAAGGCGCAGGTGTCATCACCGATCAGGGCCATGATTTTGGAGAGGTCGACACGGTGCGCCGCGATGCCAGCGGGGATATTCACCTGTCCATTCGAATGGCGGGCGCGTCGTCAGCAACCCTCGAAGTGCCTCAGGCGTGTGCATCGATCGTGCCCGAAACCGGGCTGGTGATCGTGCGTACCTGCAATCTTTCGCAAATCTGATTGCGATGCCGTCTAGGGCAGGTTGGCCGGGAAGGTGATGGCAACCTCATAGCCGCCAAGCCTGCTAGCACGCGAAGCAAACGCACCGCCCAGCTGCTGGGCAAAGGCATTCATCAGCGATGAGCCGGTGCCCGCCTGCGCCGTTTCGGCAGCGCCCGTGCCGTCATCCAGTACGGCAATCTCGCACTGGGCATCGTCATCGCAGGTAAGGCGGACGATGATCTGGCCGTCCTGACGCCCGTTGAAGGCGTGCTTGTAGGCATTGGTCACTGCTTCGGTCACGAAAAGCGCCATTGGCGCAGCCTGATCCGGGCTCAAGGCCAGCTCATCACACTCAACTGTGACGCGTACGGTGCTTTCATATCCGCCCAGAACATCGGACAGATTGTGGATGAGGTCCTGCAGGAAGGGATGTATCTCGATGAAACGCAGATCATCGGTCTCGTAGAGGCTGCGGTGCACAAGGGCGAGGGCATTGATCCGGCGGCGCGCATCCATCAGCGCCTCTGCGGCTGCCTTGTCTGTCACCCGCCCCGCCTGCAGGTTCAACAGGCTGACGATAACCTGCAGATTGTTCTTCACCCGGTGGTGAATCTCGCGCAGCAGGCCGGAACGCTGATCAACCGCTTCGGCAAGTTCGCTGCGCTGCTCGTCCAGCGAGGCAGCCATCTGCTCCATCACGGCGGCGAGGCGGGCCACTTCTCGCGGCGCCTTTCGCGCGCGCTGGGGCACCAGATCCAGACGCCCTGCTGCGTACAACTGGGCGATGCGCTGCAGATAGGTCAGCCAGCGCAGGATGAAATAATCCACCGCCACCCAGACACAGACCAGTACCAGCAAGGTCATCAGGGCAGGTATGGCAATCGTGCTGATGACACTGACGCCTTGCCAGCTCTGGAACACGCGGGCCGGCGCGGCGACGGCAACGCCGAGGCGTTCCGGGATGAGCGAGGCCACAATCACCTCATAGCCTGCGCGAACGCCCGTATCAGTTGCACGGACGATCTCATCGGTCCGGGCCTGTTCGAGCAGCGAGCCAGGCGTGGCGCTCTCGAAAATGTCTATTGACGCCGTTCCCGTATCCAGGCGGAACACACCCTGGCGGCTTATCAGGGCAATCTGGGCCTCTGCCTGGATCCGCTCGCGCCGGACGAGGCTCGCGGCCGCATTCAGGTCAGTGGCAACAGCGACGACGCCGTCAAATGCAGGCAGCCCTGAGCTGTCCGGTGCGGTTGCGTCATCGCTGATGAGGCGTCGTACCGTCAGGACGATATGGCGCTGGGACATGGCTCCGAAGACAACATCGCTGTGAGCCCGGTCAGCGCCGTCGCGCAGGCTGATGAACCAGTCTCGATCACTGTAATCGGTGGCGTCCTCGGCCGGTTCGAGCGCGGAACATGTCAATTGTCCGCTGGCATCGATGATGGCGATATTGGAAATCGTGTTGTCGGCATTTGTCATGCGCTGCAGCGCTGCCATGCACGCGGCAGGGTCGGTCGCCAGTGCCGCTGCCTGTGACGCTATCGCCCCGGACATGCCGTCGGCACGGGAAAAGGCAGCCGTGATCGCCTCCGATGCGCTCATCGCCGTGGCGTTCAGGCGGTCGATTTCGCGTTGCCGCTGGGCCTCGTATTCCATGATGCCCTGCACGCTCGACAAAACGAGTAGCGGCATGAGCGCCAGAACAAGTACGGCCAGCAACTGGATGCGCAGGCCTCTGCGCGATCCGCCTTCAAGTGCTTCAGACAGACCGCCCAGCAACCCCGTCAGGCCCCCGATGTGAGGGATTTCACCTCGGCCATGATCAACTCGGCGGACTCTGACGGCTTTACCGTGTCGCCTGCCGAACGCTGGCGCGGACCGGACTCCAGGATGGCTGCCAGCGCGGCGCGTGCCCGGCTGACCCGGCTCTTGACCGTGCCGATGGCGCAGCCGCAGATTTCTGCCGCTTCCTCGTAGGAAAACCCGCCAGCGCCAACGAGGATGATCGCTTCGCGCTGGTCAT
>NZ_JBQLZR010000149.1:0-5089 GCF_052168375.1 Glycocaulis sp. | reverse complement strand
CAGTGGGCCAATCAGGAATTCTTCGCGAAGCTGACCACGCTGAGGACCCTGAACACGAACCTGCCGCCGGAGCGCCGGGTGCGCTTCATCGGCATTGATCTGGACCGGAGCGGCGAAGCACTCGCCCTGCCCGCCGCAACCGAGGACAGTTCAGCCGATCTTTCGGACCCGGCCAGCTGGCGGGCAGTCAATGAAGCGCTTCTGGACGTTCAGCCCGAAACTCGCAGCCGCTACGCGGCCATGCAGGCGCGCATGCGAGCGCTTGCCGCGATGCCGGGGTTTGAAAACGCCCGGTTTGTCGGTTTCTGGGGTCTCGGCCATACCAGCGAGGTCACGATCAACGGGAATCAAACGCTCGCCATGTGGCTGCAGGACCCTGCAGCGCCTTATGCCGGCGAGGTCGTGACGATCAACACGCTGTGTGTCGGTGCTTGCTTCAACATGATGCCCGCCGCTGCACTGCCCGAGCCGATGCAGGGACCGGGCGGCGAGGCCTATACCCTCCTGCCCATGGGTATCGAGAATCCGTACTTCCAGCGGCCGAGTGGAATTGGCGATCTGACCGCTGTACTTGGCGACAACCGTGCGGCGCTTGTGCGGATCAGTGGCGACGGCACACCCTACAGCACGGGCGGACGCCTCACGGAGAGCTCGGGCTATCTGGTCATGATGCAACCCTGGGAAATGGGTGGCAGCGCCGCCGAGATGACCGACTACTACATTATCTTGAACGGTTCAGCGCCGCTTACCCCTTGGGCTGGAGAAGCCTTCGACATTTCCGGGCAGGCAAGCACGGCCATATCGCAGCCCTAGCCGAAATCCTTCATCAGGCGGGCCTTGGACCTGTTCCACTCGCGTTCCTTGATCGTCTCGCGCTTGTCGACCGTTTTCTTGCCCTTGGCGAGACCGATCAGAAGCTTGGCCAGCCCCCGGTCATTGAAATAGAGCCGCAGCGGAATGATGGTGCGGCCATCGCGCTGCACTCCGCCGGCGAGCTGCGCCATCTGCTTGCGGTGGAGCAGGAGTTTGCGGTGACGGCGCGGCTCGTGATTGAAGCGATTGCCGCCTTCATAGGGCGGGAAATCAGCATTGATCAGGTAGAGCGCTCCGTCGCGCTCCACACTGACATAGGCTTCGGCGATGTTCGCCCGGCCCTGACGCAGGGATTTCACCTCTGTCCCGACCAGCATCAGGCCAGCCTCTACCGTATCCTCGATCTCGTAATCGAAGCGCGCACGCCGGTTTACGGCGATCAGGCTCTTGTCATCATCCTTGCTCATGTCAGCGACAACGCCTCGACAACGCTTCTGATCCGGGCTTTCACCGGATCGGGGCACTCCACCAGCGGCAGGCGCAGTTCGGCAGAGCACAGACCCAGAAGACTGGCTGCGTATTTCGCCGGAGCGGGGCTCGTCGTTGCAAACATCACCTCATGCAGCAGTTGCAGGCGTTCATTCAGCTCGCGCGCCTCCTCCCAGCGCCCTTCGAGCGTTGCATTCTGGAACGCCGCGCACAGGGCTGGCGCGACATTGGACGTGACGGAGATCACGCCTGTGCCACCATGGGCATTATAGCCCAGCGCCGAAGCGTCCTCGCCGGACAGCTGGATGAAGTCCGTCCCGATGGCCAGCCTGTGCTGCGTCACGCGGGCAATGTCTCCCGTCGCATCCTTCACGCCAATAATGTTGGGATGGCGTGCCACCCGGGCCATTGTCTCGACCGAAATATCGACCACGGACCGGCCCGGCACGTTGTAGACGAAGAGCGGGATCTCGACCGCATCGGCAATCGCAAGATAGTGCGCAGCCAGACCGTCCTGCGAAGGCTTGTTGTAATAGGGCGCCGCAACAAGGATCGCATCGGCGCCCGCGCTCTTGGCAAAGCGCGCCAGCTCGATCGAATGGGCGGTATTGTTGGACCCGGCACCTGCGATCACCGGCACCCGGCCAGCGGCTGTCTCGATAACCGTTTCCACGACCGCGCGGTGCTCTTCCACAGTCAAGGTCACGCACTCGCCCGTGGTGCCGACGGGAACCAGACCATGGCTTCCGGCCTTGATCTGGTGTTCCACCACGCGTTTCAGCGCGGCCAGGTCAAGCTGGCCGTTGCTGAAAGGGGTGATGAGGGCCGTGAACGATCCGCGGAACATGGTTTGCATTGCCTTGTGAGAATAGCGCGTCAGCGCAACTGGGCGCGGACCATATCGATTGCAACAAGGCGCGCCAAGACGCTGCAATCGCTGTGGACAGTGCGCCCGCGTTGAACGACCCTTGTGAACTGCCCTGCTGCGAAGAGGTTTGTTGCCACCATGCTGTTACGTACAGCCCTGCTTGCCCTTTCGGTGTCGATGCTGAGCGCGCCTGCACTCGGCGATGTGCCCGTGCCCCGGGTGAAGCCCCCCATGGCCAACCACTCCGCAATTTTGAACGACGCTGACTTCGACCTTCTGCGCCGGGGCTTGCGGGCAGCCGATGCCGGCGACTGGACTTTCGTGCGCGAGGCCCGCTTCGGCATCAGCCATCCGGTAGCAAGCCGCCTCCTGCTCTGGCGCATCGCAACCGCCGACGCGCGCGCGATCTTTTCCGAACTGAACCTCGCCCTTGAAGAACTCGAAGGCTGGCCCCGCGAAGATGCCATCCAGCGCGAGGCAGAGTGGAAGCTCGCCGCGTCCGGTCTGGGGCCGGACCTCACCGCCAGCTGGTTTACCCACCGGGAGCCCCTCACCGGCGAAGGCCGTATTGCCTATGGCGAGGCGCTGATAGCGCTGGGCAGGGCAGACGATGGCCGCGAGCAGATACGCGAAGCGTGGCGGACGCAGTCCCTGCGCCAGACATATCAAAGCCAGGTGCTGCGCGAACATGGCGGCATCCTCACCGCTGCCGATCACGCCGAACGGGTGGACTATCTGCTCTGGGCCGGGCAGCGCAGCCTTGCAAGCGCTCTGCTTCCGCAACTCAGCGCAGGGGAACGACGTGTGGCCGACGCCCGCATCCGCCTGGCCGCGCGCGGTTCAGGCGTCGACGGCGCGGTCAATGCCGTCCCGGCGAGCCTGCAGAATGATCCCGGCCTCGTCTTCGAGCGCACACGCTGGCGCCGCCGCGCCGGCAACACAAGCGGCGCACTGGATCTGGCGCTCGAACTGCCCGATGCGCATTCCAATACCGCAGCGCTGGAATCGATGTGGTCGGAACGCAAGCTGATCATCCTCGATCTGATGCGTGAAGGCGATCACGACACGGCCTACCGGCTGGCGGCCGCGAACGGCATGAGTGCGGGTGTCTCCTTTGCTGATGCCGAGTTTCTCGCAGGCTGGCTGGCGCTGGTGCACCTGAACCGCCCCGAAGATGCGCTGGCCCATTTCAACAGGCTGGAAGCAGGCGTCACGACGCCGGTTTCGCTCGGACGCGCCAAATACTGGCAGGGCCGGGCTGCAGAAGCAGCCGGGGACGCTAGGCTGGCCCATGACCGCTTCACAGCCGCTGCCCAGCACGCCACGACCTATTACGGCCAGCTTGCCATCCTTGCGCTCGGCCCTGATGCGGCCGAGCTGGACCTGCCGCCAGACCCGGTCATTACCGAGGCTGACCGCACGGCATTCACTAATCGCGAGGACATTATCGCTCTGCGCCTTCTGGGTGAGCTGAACCAGACCTTCCTCTTCCGTACGTTTGCAGCGCATTTGGAAGACCGGATGGAAACGCCTCTGGAGCAGGCCATGCTGGCTGATATCGCTCTGGATCATTTGCGTTTGCGGGAATCTGTCCGGGCCGCCAAGGCCGGGCGCATGCAGGGCATGATCCTCGCCGAACGCGCCTACCCGCTGGTGGATGTGCCCACCGACGCACCGGTTATCGCCGACCCGGCCCTCACCCTCTCGGTGATCCGGCAGGAGACCGAATTTGACGCTCGCGCCGTCAGTGGCGCAGGCGCGCGTGGCATGATGCAGATGATGCCGGCAACGGCGCGCGCCACTGCGCGCCAGCTTGGCCTGCCCTATACGTTTGAATGGCTGACCGATGACCCGGACTACAATATGCGCCTAGGGATGGCGCATTTGCAGGACGTTGTGGACGACTATAACGGCTCGCTCGTCATGGCGCTTGCCGCCTACAATGCAGGCGGCGGCAGGGTAGCCCGCTGGGTTCAGGAATACGGCGATCCGCGATACGGCGCGATTGATCCGATCGACTGGGTGGAAAGCCTGCCCTTTGCCGAGACCCGCAACTACGTCCAGCGCGTCATCGAGAACCTGCAGGTCTACCGCGCCCGCCGGGCCGGCCACACGGCTGTGCCCCTTCAGATCGAGCAGGACATGGTGGGCGCAGGCGCAGGCCTTCGCCGCATCCTGCCGCACTTGAGCGACGAACAACTGGCCGAGATCGAGGCTGCCGATGCTGCCGCCCGTGAGGAGCTGGGCATGGCACCGGTCCCTGACGTCGAGGATGGCGAAGGCTAGGCGCCGATAGCCCGCGCAAACAGGGCCGCGTCCACATTGCCGCCTGTGGCAACGATAACGGTTGTCTTGCCCTTCGCGGGGATATGACCAGAAAGGACTGCAGCCAGCGCGCACGCACCGCCCGGCTCCAGCACGAGCTTGAGGTGGCGCCAGGCAAAGGCCACGGCGCCAAGCGCTTCCTCGTCGGACACCACCCCGATACCCTTCAGGCGCGGCTGGTTGATCGGAAAGGTCATCTCGCCTGGCGCATCGGACAGCAGCGCATCCTGCAACGAGCCGGAAGGCACTGCATTGCGCTCGCGCTGGCCGCTGGCCAGTGAGCGGGCATGATCGTCAAACCCCGCCGGTTCTGCGCCAAAGACGGCGATATCCGGTGCTTTGGCGGCCAGAGACAGATTGATCCCGGCGATCAGACCGCCTCCACCGACGCAACAGACCAGCTGGTCCGCCGTCTCTCCGCGCTCGGAAAGCTGCTCGGCGATCTCCAGACCACACGTCCCCTGCCCTGCGATCACGCCGAAATGATCAAAGGACGGGATCAGCGTCGCGCCCGTTTCCTCGCAAAGGCGGCGCGATATGTCTTCGCGGCTTTCAGATGCCCGGTCATAGGTGACCACCTTGCCACCTCGAGTG
>NZ_JBQLZR010000148.1:0-1027 GCF_052168375.1 Glycocaulis sp. | reverse complement strand
ATGCCGATGAGCAGAACGCCAAGAATGATGCCGTTAATGGCGGCATTGGCCTGAAAGGCCTCGATCAGCGGTTCGTGCAGGACGCCGGCAAGGGCTGCCACCACACCCAGGAATACCGCCATCCAGACGATATACTGGCCGGGGCCGGTAAAGCGCACCTTGCGGGGCTTCGGGGCTTCGGGCGGAAGAGGCAGATCGCGTGAAGGCATGCCGGGAATGTCCCTTCATTCTGGCCGCAGGCAGGCACGCCGCAAAATGGCGCGCCATCGGGTCAAGGCATGACCCGTTTGACCATGAGAGACAAGCATCTTGGCTGTTTTTGGGCGAACGCCGCCTACTTGCCGGCCTTGGCAAGCCGGACCTTGAGTTCCTCGAAGGTGAACTCGTTGCCGGCGACGATATGGCCGGTCTCCAGCACATCGCCCGTACCATCGAGCGAGCCGGCGAAGCCGCCCGCCTCGCGCACCAGAACGATGCCGGCAGCAATGTCCCAGGCTTTGAGATTACGTTCGAAAAAGCCGTCAAACCGGCCAGCCGCCGTCCAGGCAAGGTCGAGCGAAGCCGCGCCATAGCGGCGGATACCTGCACAGTGAGGCATGATCGCGTGCAGCTCGGTGAGGAATTTCGCGTGGCCTGACTTGCCGGCAAACGGCATGCCGGTCGCGATCACGCACTCATCGAAATGGATGCGGCCAGAAACGCGCAGGCGGCGGTCGTTCAGGAAGGCGCCGCGGCCCTTCTCGGCGTGGAAGAAGTCATCGGCTGCCGGGTTGTAGACGATCCCGGCGATCAGCTCGCCTTCACGCTCCAGTGCCACCGAAATCGCAAAATGGGGCTGGCCGTGCAGGAAATTGGTCGTCCCGTCGAGCGGGTCGACAATCCAGCGATGGGACCGGTCTGTCCCCTCGACCACACCGCGCTCTTCCATCAGGAAGCCATAGCCCGGACGGGCCTTGGACAGTTCCTCGAACAGAACTTCCTCTGCCTTGGCATCCGCCGTCGGGACGAAGTCGGCGGGCCCCTTCTT
>NZ_JBQLZR010000147.1:0-4160 GCF_052168375.1 Glycocaulis sp. | reverse complement strand
GCTCTTCTCGGCGGCGAAATCCGTCTTCAAGTCGCTCGACTATTTCTACTTCCACAATTGCATCTATGAGGGCGTGTGGAAGTCCAACCTGCGCCGCCAGTCCGAGACCATGGCGCTCTATGACGTGCTGCACAAATACCCCCACGACTACAAGGTGGTGATCGTGGGCGATGCCTCGATGGCGCCCTACGAGATCACCCATCCGGGCGGTTCGGTGGAGCACTGGAATGCCGAAGCCGGCGCCGTCTGGCTCAAACGCATCGTCGACACCTATCCGCACCTGATCTGGCTGAACCCGCAGCCTGACAAATGGTGGCCGCACACCTATTCGATCGAGGTGATCCGCCAGATCATCGGGCCGCAGCGCATGTTCCCGCTCACGCTCGAGGGGCTTGATGGCGCAATGAAGGAGCTGGCCCGGCGCTAGGCGCGGTTCTCATCACCGCAGATTGCCGCTATCACGCACGCTCAACCGCCGCGCAGCCAGAGGGCTTTCCATGCGAGTTCCTGCCTTGCGGCCCGGTATCACCGACCCTCTGGTCCAGGCGGCGCTGTGGACAGGGGCGATTGGCCTCTTCCTCTATCTGCGCTGGCTGCCGGGGCCGGAGACAATCTTCAATCCGGACGAGTATATTCCGCTGGCCGTTTCCGATGCCATGCGCGCTTCGGGCTGGCTCGATCCCAACTGGGCCAATGCCGCGCTGCCGGACTATTTTCGCTACGACCAGTACAATTTCTATCTCTACATGGTGGCGGCACACGGTGCGATCGTCACCGGCGAGGCGTTCGGCCTCGAGCCGATGCTGTCCGTGCGGATCTTGAACCTTGCTGCGCAGCTGGGCGTACTGCCGCTTCTCTTTGGCACAGTCCTGAAACTGACCGGCTCACGATACGCCGGTTTTGCCGCCATTCTGGTCTTCATCACCCTGCCGATGGCCGTCCACGATGCCGTGATGGCCAGGCCTGAAAGCCTGCTCTATCTCGCCAGTGCGGGCCTGCTCTACGTCTCCACACTGCAATCGCGAAAGCTGTTGCAGCTTGTCCTGTGGGGCGTGGTGATGGCCGCAGGGGTAGGCATCAAGATCACTTTCGCCAGCCTCGCGCCGCTGATTGCTGGCGCCTACCTGATCGGTCAGGGATTTGTCTGGCGCAAGCTCATCACGGATGCGGGGATCGTGATCGCGGTGTTTGTTGCGGCCTCCTTCATCCTGACGCCGTTCATGTTCCTGAACCCGGATGTGACGCTGAACGGGCTGGACTTCCTGATGAACCAGTATGCCGGCGTGCATCCGCCCCACTCGATCCTGCACGGCAATCTGGCCGCCTACGCGTGGCACAATGCCAGCTTCTTCCTGATCGCTGCGCCGTTCATCATCCTCGCCAGCGGGGCGGGGCTGGCCTATGGCACCGCGCGCGAGCGCTTCTGGATCATCACGCTGATGGCCAGTTTTGCGATTCTGCTGGTCTATTTCAGCACGCGCTCCGTCTTCTTCGAACGCAACTATGCCCACGCCCTCCTGCCGGCCATTGCCGCCGGGGCGATGGGGCTTTTCATCCTCAGCCGCCGCTTCACCGTGCCGATGAGCGCCATTGCTTTTGCACTGCTCTTGCTCGTGCCGGCCAATCTCGCCTTGTCGGTGCAGGCCAGCGTGCACCATCGCGAGGATGATCTGGCTCGCTTCGAGGCCCGCCGGGGCGTGACCGGGTATGCGCTGATCCCTGCCTGGCAATCCCTCGACAACCAGCCCGTCCCGGCATGCGGGCGCTTCCATTTCCGTGATTTCGATGACGGGTTCAGCCAGGTCTATCGCCGCAACGCCCTCTATCAGGGCTACAGCATCGATGCCGAGTACCGCTCACGCTTTGTGATCCTGCCGGCCAGCACCTTCCAGGCCTATCTGGAGGCCGGCCATGTCTATATCTCCAAACCGTGCGCCGCTGGCGCAGATCAGGCGGCAGCATCCCCTGCGTGAGGCAGCGCCAGCGCGCTTTCGACGCGGCGCACCCAGCCCTGAACCGCTGGAAAATCCTTCAGATCGAAGCCGCCCTCATGGGCAACACGCGTGTAGGCCACCAGCGCAATGTCCGCGAGGGTCAGTTGCTCGGCGACGAAATACTCGCGCGCCAGGAGCCGCATCTCCATCACGCCGAGCGCCCGGCGGCCCTTGCTCAGAAGATCCGGGTCGAGATCACTGGCGCGGCGGGCATGAAAGCGCAGCTGGCTGCGGCGCACCGCGATATACGGCTCATGGGAGTATTGCTCCCAGAACAGCCACTCCATCATCTTGGCCCGGTCGAACGGATCGGCCGGGATGAGATCGCTACCCTCTGCCAGATAGATCAGGATGGCATTGGACTGAGCAAGCGTCCGGCCGTCTGCGCGTTGCAGCAGGGGCACCTGACCTGCGGGATTGAGGGCCAGAAACTCGTCAGTACGGCTCGCACCCTTGAAGATATCCAGCTCGATCCACTCGAAATCGAGACCCAGATGGCGGGCGGTCCAGAGTGTTTTCAGGCAATTGCCGCTTTCCGTGTGACCATACAGCTTGAACGCGCTCATCATCGGCCTCCCGCCTTGCTGGTGATGCGGCGTCATCCTAGTGAGGCGCTGGCGATTCTGACAGCGCGGCGAAGTGCGGCAGACATCAAGGCTTCCCACCCGGTTCCGCTTGCCTATAAATCCAGCCACGCCGAACAGGGTTTGCGACATGTTGCCTTTTGATCCCGACGACCTCAGCCAGCGCACCGCGCCGCAGGATTGCTCCAGCATGGCAGAGGTGCGTGACGGCGTGGACCGGCTGGACCGGGCCCTGATCGGGCTGATCGCAGAGCGCACGCGCTACATGGACGCTGCAGCCCGCATCAAGCCGTCACGCGACGTAGTACGGGATGAAGACCGCATTGAGGATGTGATTGCCAAGGTGAAGGCGGCAGCGCGTGCTGCAGGCGTGCCCGAAACGCTGGCCGAGCCGGTCTGGCGCGAGCTCGTCGAGCGCTCGATAGCCCATGAGTTACAGGTGTGGGACGCCACCCGCGAACCGCGATAGGGCCGCCCATTTACTTGTCAGGCTGCGCGCCGGTCCAGCTCGGTCCGGATAGCGCCAAGTGTCTCGTTGGCCACCACCCGGATCGCTTCAAGCGCCTGTGGGTCATTGATGCGGGCCTCCTGGGCGGCACATACCTCACCCAGCGCCATTGCCCCGACGCCCCTTGCCGCGCCTTTCAACGTGTGAACCAGGCGCTGCCACAGCACACCATCATCGCCTGCGCGCTCCAGCGCATCGAGAGTGGAGACGATCTGGCCGCGCAAAAGGCCGTACAGCTCGACTTCCAGCGCGACATCGCCGCCCGTATAGCGATGCAGGTGTGCGCCATCGAGCAGCGGCGCTTGCGCGCCTTTCCGGTTAGTGTCGAGCATGCGGCATCCGATCAGTTTGAGATCGGCGAAGTGTGCGCCCGCCACCTTAATGGCAGCTTCACAAACATTGTTAACAAAGGAACAAACCGCACTTCTTTTCCGTTGCGCACTGGCATGTACCGTTACGGCGGCCTAGGTATGGGCTGAGGACCCGCAACGGGCAGACCCCTCTCGACCCGCTACCAAACGGAGCCGAACCATGCTGAACCGGCGTACCATGCTGCTGACCACCGCCACGCTTCCGGGCCTGGCGCTCACCTCCTCACTGGCCAGCGCCCTCACCATTCATTCCAGCAATCAGGAGAACCCTGTCATGAGCGCATTTTCGCTTCCCGATCTTCCCTACGCCTATGACGCGCTTGAGCCGGTCATCGATGCCGAGACCATGGAGTTGCACCATTCGCGTCACCATCAGGCCTATGTAAACGGCCTCAATGGCGCGCTGGAAAACCGCTCCGACCTGCAAGGCACCTCGCTTGAGGACATTCTGAGCCAGGTCTCCGGCCTGCCCGGCGCCTTCCGCAATCATGGCGGCGGCCACTGGAACCACACTTTCTTCTGGGAAAGCATGACCGCCCCCTCCAATAGCGGCGCGCCGAGCGGCGCCTTCGCCGATGCGATCAACGCCAAGTTCGGCTCTCTGGACGAGATGAAGAACCAGTTCAATTCGGCCGGTGCCGGCCAGTTCGGTTCCGGCTGGGCCTGGCCCATCGTCAACGGCAATGGCGAGCTTGAAATCACC
>NZ_JBQLZR010000146.1:0-2485 GCF_052168375.1 Glycocaulis sp. | reverse complement strand
GCCGCAATCAGGCCGGCAACGAGCGCCGCAGCGCCGGCTCCGGCGATTTCTGCCGTACCGAAAAGACCGGTGAAGCTCGCCAAAAGCCCATCACCCAACAGTCCGCCAAGGCCGGTGGCAAAGGGCCAGCTGACAGGTACCGGCAGCGCCGACACCGCCATGGCAAAGCCGGCAATGGCAACAGCACCGCAAACGATGCGGAAAAGTACAACAGGAGCAGAACGATGGCGGGGGCCGCGTACAAGCAGAATGATGCCCCAGCCCGCCATCATCAGGGCGAGGCCTGCACCCGCCCAGCCTGTCACCTGAAGCATGAGGTCAGCGAGCACGGCACCGTTGGCCCCTGCAAGATTGGTGACCTCGCCGCTGCCAGCAGCATTGAGGCTGGGATCGAACGGGTTGTGGCTGAACACCGCCAGCAGGGCAAAAATCCCCGCAAGCACCATGACGGCGCCCGCAAGGAAGGCGCGCGCTCTCGCGGCCAGTCCGGCGCGAGGCGGTAGGGCGGTATCGCGCTCGTCGGCGCGGGACGGGGTTTCTGAGCGGGCCATGACGGGCCGGAGTGTGGCGGCTAAACCTTCCCGGCTGGTAAATGACCGTTAAGAATGAGCGGCTGGCTCAGGGCACCGGCAGGTAAAGAATGACCGGATCGGTTCGCGATGCCGCAGCGTCCGGATTTTCAGGATCGAACAGGCTCCACTGCGCATTGGCGAGGATGAAAAGGCGCCCGTCCGAAACCCGCACCGTGGTCGGCTCGTTGAAATCGGGATGCCCCGTCAGCACCGGGTGAACACGCGCGCCGCGCCCCCAGGGCTCCAGAGCGATATGGAAGAGCCCATGCGGCTGTGTACCGTTGCGCACCGCATAAAGCTCACCGAAACTGTCTGATGTCAGCCCGTCAAAGCCGATCAGACTGCCCTCCAGCACCTCGACCCGGCTCGCTTCGCGCGTCACCGGATCAATCCGCCAGAGACCGCTGGCATAATCGAGCACCCACAGCGCGCCTTGCGCCAGTGCAAGCCCCTGCAAGGAGGCCATGTGGCTGTCTTCAGCATGCAGCTCCAGCGTGCCGCCCGGCTGGTCCAGCCGGTAGATGCGGCCCCGGCCGCTATCGCTGGCATAGATGACGCCATCAATCGCCACCACATCGGAAAACTGTCCGGCGCCCTCATAGGTGTAACGATGGGCGATCTCGCCTGTCATCAGGTCAAAAGCGACAAGCGCCGTCTCGAAATCTTCCGCAACGTTCGCGCCCGATTGCTCCACCCGGCCGGTGGCGAGATAGAGAATGCGGTTGCGCCCGTCGAGCGCCATGCCGAACACAGAGCCGAGTCCGTCTTCCGGCCCGGCCATACGTTGCGGGTTTTGCGGATCATCAAGGCGCACGCTGTAGAGCGAGGCATCGGCCACACTGCCGAGATAGAGCCGCTCGGCGTCGATATCGACCGCAAAGGTCTCCACCAGTGCGTCGCGCAAGGGCAACCGCATATAGCGCTCAGCCGAGCCGATCCGCTCCAGATTGGCCGCCATCTGGCTCGCAATGCCGGAAAGGCGCGCGTCATCATGCGCCTGAAGGGCGGCTTCAAGCTCGCCCAAAGCAGCCAGTTCCAGAGCGTAGCCGGCACCAGCCAGCGCCTCGAGACTGTCCAGTGCGCCATCAAGATCACCGCCATTGGCAGAGATGATGACGCCATTGACCAGAAGGCCGTAATGACCGGGCTGAAGGGCGAGTGCAGCACTGTTGGCTTCACCCGCTCCAGCCCAGTCGCCCGCGCCGGCAAGCGTACGGGCTTCGGCCCTCAGGGCCTGGGACTGTTCAAGCAGAGTCGCAGAGCCGGACTCGGGCGTATCAGAAAGCAAAAGGGCGGCAGCCAGCGCCAGGACAGAAAAGATCATCTGCCCATGATTTGACGCCCCCGCCGCCCGTGGCAAGTCTCAATGGCTGCGCGTGATGCTAGTCGTTCTCGCCCAGCAGGCGCTTGCGGCGGGCCATCAGCTTCAGACGCAGGGCGTTGAGCCGGATGAAGCCTTCGGCATCCTTCTGGTCATACACTGCATCTTCCTCGAAGGTGACATGGGCCAGCGAGTAGAGCGTGGCGGGCGAGGACCGGCCCACCACCGTCACGCTGCCCTTGTAGAGCTTCAACCGGACCTCGCCGGTAACGTGACGCTGCGAATGGTCGATGGCCGCCTGCAGCATTTCGCGTTCAGGGCTGAACCAGAAGCCTTCATAGAGGAGCTTGGCATAGCGCGGCATCAGCTCGTCCTTGAGATGCATGGCGCCGCGATCAAGCGTGATCTGCTCGATTCCCCGGTGCGCCATCATCAGGATGGTGCCGCCCGGCGTCTCGTAAATGCCGCGCGATTTCATGCCCACAAACCGGTTCTCGACCAGATCGAGACGGCCGATACCATGCAGGCGGCCCATCTCGTTGAGCCTGGTCAGGAGCGCGGCCGGCGACAGGGCAGCGCCATTGATCGAAAC
>NZ_JBQLZR010000145.1:0-10205 GCF_052168375.1 Glycocaulis sp. | reverse complement strand
TAGATGGCGCCGTCAAGGCTCAGCGCGCCGAGGCCGTGGCGCGGTGTGGGCATGGGGCCCATGGCTTCCCACGCATCGGTTTCCGCGCGCCAGGCCCATACCTCTTCATAGACCCCGCCGCCATCTTCAAACCATTCGCCGCCAAACACGTAGAGCGTGTCGCCAACGCTGGCGGCGGCGAGGCCGCCTGACCCGCGCGGACCGCGTGCGGGCTGGGGAAGGGGGGCAGCCATGGTCCAGCTATTGCTGGCCGGGTCATAGACCTCATGTACGGGCGTGTTGCCGCCGGAGACGGTGCGCCCGGCCACGACATGGATGAGGCCGTTCAGCACGGCTGCGGCGGCGGAATTGCGTGCGCTCGGCGCAGGCGCAAGCGTGATCCATTCGCCGCTGGCCGGGTCGAGCGCGAGATGCGCGGTCACGTCCGACTGGTCATTCCACTGGGCGTTCTGGGCGCCAGAGGGGCGGCGTCCGGTCATCACATGGATGCGGCCGTCAATAATGGCGGCCACGTTTTCCGCCCAGGGACCGGGCAGGGCCGGGCCTTCATGCCAGCCGGCATCCTCGCCGGGGCGGTAGATCCAGACGCGCCGCGTGGATGACCACGGCCCGCCATTTTCCGCTGTATAGCCGCCAATCGCGTAGAGTGTGCCGTCCAGTCCCACGCATTGCGGGTGATGGGTCGGCACGGGCAGGCTCGGCATGTCGCGCCAGCTCTCGTCGACACCGGGGGTGAGGGCGAGGACGCGGTCGGAAATGTCCAGCGGACGCTCCGAAATGCCGGTCGCAAATCCGCCCACAACATAGAGCGTGCCATCAAGCAGGGCGGGATAGATTTCCTGCACCGGGAAAGGCAGGTCCGGCGCATTGCTCCAGCGCGCATCGCCCTGCGTGCGGGTCCATCCGGCGCCTGTGGCCACAAGGCCAGCGCCAGCTGCCAGTCCAAGCGTTGCCGCCCTGCGTGTCAGTTTCATGGTTCCAGCCTCCCCTGATTGGCCTGACGCTAGCATCGCAGCGGTGAGGGGGCCAGACGCGCCGCCGCCGAGCCCTGCAGCGATTGCATGGAACGCAAGGCCTTGTCTGCGCGCTGTAGGCCTTGTTGCGGCTGGTCAGCAACACTCGGGAAGACGGCTCATGAGTGAAGTCAACAATCTCCATTCCCTTCTGCGCAACATGGCGGACGGGACGGACGGCGAAACCGTATCGGTCGGCGACCTGCTGAAGACGGCCGGGCGGCGCTCCTATGGCCCCTTGCTGCTTTTGCTGGGCATCATTTCCGTCAGCCCGCTTGCCGCAATTCCCGGGGCGAACTGGCTCTTCTCGCTGATCACCCTTCTGATCGCACTGCAGATACTGTTTGGCCGCGACCGGCCCTGGGTGCCGCAGCGCTTGCTCGATCATGAATTCAGCCGCGAGCGCCTCATGCAGGGCGTGACCGCGTCAGAACCGTATGCCCGCACGATTGACCGCTTTCTGAAGCCCCGATTGAACGTCCTCACGCGCACGCCTTTCGTCCAGCTGGTTGCGCTGATCTGCATAGGTGCGGCGCTGGTGTCCTTTCCGCTTGGCTTCGTGCCGCTGGGGCCCTTGCTTCCGGGACTGACAGTTCTCGTCTTTGGCCTTGCCATCACCTCAAATGACGGACTTCTGGTTATTGTTACCGGCATTCTGCTGGCCGCATCGGTATGGCTGCTGGTGCATTTGTGGAGCCAGATTGCGCAGTCGCAGCTGATGGGCTCTGTGATGTCGCTCTTTGGCGGCTCCTGACCGGGTCCTGTAACCACACACCCGCACCCGCCAACAACACCTCGCCGTTTGCCCCTGCGCCTAGGGCTTGGTAAACCCGTATCCAGCTTTGCTGGCACGTGATTCCGGTGGCCGGCGACAATCCCTTGCGGGCCATCCCGGAGCCCGCCCGGCTAGCAGGACAGATACGCTTGAGCGAGACACCAAACGAACCCGGTCTGGACGAGTCCGGTGTGAACGGGAACGGCATGAATGGCGGCGATGCGGGCGGGCAGGAGCCACCGCGTCCCGAAGGCGGCCCGATGATCTCCATCGAGGACGAAATGCGCCGCTCATATCTCGATTACGCGATGAGCGTGATCGTGAGCCGGGCCATTCCCGATGCACGTGACGGCCTGAAGCCGGTGCACCGGCGTATCCTGTGGTCGATGCACGAGCAGGGCTATACCCACGACAAGCAGTACCGCAAATCGGCCCGCGTCGTCGGTGACGTGATCGGTAAATACCATCCGCACGGCGATCAGGCGGTCTATGACGCGCTGGCGCGCATGGCGCAGGACTTCTCGATGGGGCTGAAGCTCCTCGATGGTCAGGGCAATTTCGGTTCGGTCGACGGCGATCCGCCTGCGGCGATGCGGTATACCGAAATCCGCATGGACAAGCCGGCTGAGGCATTGCTGGCCGATATCGACAAGGAAACGGTCGATTTCCGCGAGAACTATGACGCTTCCGAGCAGGAGCCGATCGTTCTGCCCGCGCGCTTCCCGAACCTTCTGGTCAACGGGGCCGGCGGTATCGCGGTGGGCATGGCGACGAACATTCCGCCGCACAATCTGTCGGAAGTCGTCGATGCCACGGTGGCCTTGCTGGAAGACCCCGAACTTTCCGACATCGACCTTCTCGAATATGTGCCGGCGCCGGACTTCCCGACAGGCGGTGAGATCCTTGGCCGGACCGGCGCGCGCAACGGGCTGCTGACCGGGCGCGGCTCTGTCCTTGTGCGGGGCAAGACCACGATCGAAGAGATCAGGAAAGACCGTCAGGCCATCCTTATCCACGAGATTCCCTATCAGGTGAACAAGGCCTCGATGATCGAGAAGATCGCCGAGCTGGTGCGTGAAAAGCGCGTCGAGGGCATTGCCGATCTGCGCGATGAGTCCGACCGTTCGGGGATGCGCGTGGTGATCGAACTGAAACGCGATGCCAATGCCGAAGTGATCCTGAACCAGCTCTATCGCTGGAGCCCGCTGCAGACCTCGTTCGGGGTCAATATGCTCGCCCTTATTGGCGGCAAGCCGCAGCTGGCGGGCCTGAAGACCTATCTTGAGACCTTCATTGCCTTCCGCAAGCAGGTAACCGCGCGGCGGGCCAAGTTCGATCTGAAGAAGGCGCGCGACCGGGCCCATATCCTGATCGGTCTCGGCATTGCGGTTGCCAATATCGACGAGGTGATCCGCCTGATCCGGGCAGCACCCGATCCCGCGACGGCGCGCGAACAGCTGAAAGAGCGCGCCTGGCCGGCGGCCGATATCGCGTCTCTCGTGGCGCTGGTGGCCGATCCGCGTTCGATCATTCTGGAAAACGGCACCATCCATCTGACCGATGAACAGGCGCGCGCGATTCTGGACCTGCGCCTCAATCGTCTGACGGCGCTGGGCCGCGATGAAATCTCCAGCGAGGCGGAAAAGCTCGCGGTGGAGATTGCCGACCTTCTGGACATCCTCAAGAGCCCGGTGCGCATCCGCGAAATTGTCAAGGACGAGCTGCTCGATGCCAAGGAACGCTTCGGCGTGCCGCGCCGCACCGCGCTCGTCGAGGGCGATTTCGAGATGGAGGATGAAGACCTCATCCCCCGCGAGGAAATGGTCGTCACGCTCACCCATGGCGGCTATGTGAAGCGCACCCCGCTCTCGCTCTACCGGGCGCAGAACCGGGGCGGACGGGGCCGGGCCGGCATGGCGATGAAGGACGAGGATTTCGTCTCGACGCTGTTCGTCGCCTCCACCCACGCGCCTCTTCTCTTCTTCACGTCTGACGGCATGGTCTACAAGACCAAGACATGGCGCCTGCCGCAGGGTGCGCCCAACACCAAGGGCAAGTATCTGACGAACCTTCTGCCGACGCTGGCGGAGGGTGCGCGCGTGACCTCGATCATGGCGCTGCCCGAGGACGAGGCCGAATGGGATCGTTTCGATGTCATGTTCGCCACCACGGCGGGCACTGTCCGGCGCAACAAGCTTTCCGACTTCGTGCAGGTGAACCGTAACGGCAAGATTGCGATGAAGCTGGAAGAGGTGGACGGCCAGATACTGGACGTGCGCCTGTGCCATGAAGGGCAGGACGTGCTTCTCGCCACGGCTAATGGCAAGGCTATCCGCTTCCCTGTCACCGATGTACGGGTATTTGCCAGCCGCAATTCCACCGGCGTGCGCGGCATCCGCATGGAGAGCGGCGATACCGCGATTTCCATGGCGATCCTCAATCATGTCGAGATCAGCCGGGCCGAAACACGCGCCTATCTCAAACGCCGCCGCGCCGAAATGCGCAATGAAGGCGAAGACGAGCTCGATGCTGCAGAGGCCGAGATCGAGACCGGCGACGAGGAGGAGGGCGAGGAAATCACCCTCTCCGAAGTGCGCTATCTGGAACTGCGCGCCCATGAGGAGATACTCCTCAATGTCGTGGAATCCGGCATGGGCAAGCGCGTCATCTCCTACGAGTACTACACGCAAGGCCGCGGTGGTCAGGGCGTGTGGACGAAGGACAAGCGCTTCCCCGAGCCGCTCGCGGCGTGCTTCCTGATCGAGGAAGGCGACACCGTCATGGCCGTTACCGATGGCGGCCAGCTTATCCGCTTCCCGCTCCATTCAGTGCGCATCGCCAGCCGCGCGACCAAGGGGGTACGCCTGATCCGTCTTGCCAATGGCGAGAAGGTGGTGTCCGTTGCGCGCATCGCCCAGAATGACGAAGCCGAGGGCGAGACCGAAGGCGAGGATGCCAGCGGGGGCGAGGCAGACGGAGCCGTTGACGGCTCTGGCGGAGACACCTGATGAAAGAGCGCGTCGCCCTCTATCCCGGCACGTTCGATCCGCTGACGAACGGTCATATCGATATCGTCCGGCGGGCGGTGAAGCTCTATGACAAGCTGGTCATCGGGATTGCCCGCAATGAGGACAAGCGCCCGCTCTTCTCGCTCGACGAGCGTGTCGAAATGGCGCTCGACCTGACGCGCGAATATACCGGCGAGACGGTGATCGAGGTGCGCCCCTTTTCCGGCCTGCTGATGCATTTTGCAGAAGAGGTGGGGGCCGGGGCGATCATTCGCGGGCTGCGCGCCGTTTCCGACTTTGAATACGAGTTCCAGATGGTCGGCATGAACCAGCGCCTCAATCCTGACATCGAGACGGTGTTTCTGATGGCCGATCCGCGCCACCAGGCAATTGCCTCCCGCCTCGTGAAGGAAATTGCGCGGCTGGGCGGGGACATCACCGCTTTCGTGCCGCCCACGATCAAATCGCGCGTACTGGAAAGGTTTGCCAAATGATGCGTCTTGCTTCCGCCCTTCTCACTGCCAGCGTCAGCGCGCTCGCCCTTGCGACTTCAGCCTGCGCCGATGCGTCGAGCGAGGCAGAAACCGATGCGCGCGAAGCTGCTGTGCAGGAGGCACCAGCGCAGAGCGCCGCGCCCGCGACGCCTGACGCCGATGCCATCATCGCCAATGCGGCCGATGCCGCCTGGCGCCGGGTTGACCCGGAAAACCTGCTCGTCATCTCCACCCGTCATGGCGATATCTGGGTGGAGCTGGCCCCCGAATTTGCGCCCAATCACGTCGCGCGCATCCGCGAGCTGGTGGCCGACGGCTTCTATGACGGCAAGGTCTGGCACCGCGTGATTGACGGCTTCATGGCGCAAGGGGGCGGCGCATCGGACAATCCGGGGCTTGCCGCTGACGTTGCGCCGCTGAGTGCCGAATTCATCGTGCCCCGCGCGCTCGATACCAACATCGTGCTGTCCGAACTTCAGGACCGGCAGATCAATCCGCGCGAGAGCAGCACTACGGCCCGTGCGGGTTTCTGGAACGGTTTCCCGACCTCCACCATGCCGCTCGGCCAGGCCGCTATCCGCGCTGATGGCGTTGTGGAATCCTGGCTGCTGCACTGCCAGGGCGCAGCCGCGATGGCGCGCACGTCCGATCCGAACTCGGCGCGCAGCCAGTTCTACATCACGCGCGATCACGCCCCCCATCTCGAAGCGGTCTATACCGTGTGGGGCCGTGTGCGGGCTGGTCAGGAAGCGGTGAACTCGATCCGCACTGGCACGATGGGCGAGACGATGGGCTTCCGCCCGGATTTCATCATGTCGATGCGCATTGCCAGCGAGTTGCCCGAGGCAGACCGGTTGACCATTGATGTATTTGACACTGCCTCAGCCGATTTTGCGGCCTATCTTGAGGCTATCCAGATGGCCAATAATGGCCGTCTTCCTGATGTCTGCGACATCGAAATTCCTGTTCGCATAACGGAGTAAGTCTTTTGGCCGATACCCTCATCTTCACCCTCGATACGGGGGGTGACGTCAAAATCCGTCTGCGCCCCGATCTTGCCCCCAAGCACGTCGCGCGCATCACCGAGCTGGCGCAAAGCGGCTTTTATGACGGCATCAGCTTTCACCGCGTGATCGACGGTTTCGTCGCGCAGGGCGGCTGCCCGAAGGGCAATGGCACGGGCGGTTCGGGCCAGAAAATCCCGGCGGAATTCAATGCCGAGCCGCATGTGCGCGGCACGATGTCGATGGCGCGCACCAATGATCCGAACTCGGCTGACAGCCAGTTCTTCATCTGCCTCGATGCTGTGCCCTATCTCGACAACAGCTACACGGTCTGGGGCGAGGTCACCGAAGGCATGGAGTTTGTCGATGCGCTGCCCAAGGGCGAGCCGCCGCGCAACCCCGGCAAGATCGTGAAAGCGACGGTCCAGTAGCGGCCATCTGACCAACCTTGTCAGTTGCAGCCTCTGCCTGAGAACCGACACTGCCCTGTGAAAGAATTCGCAGGGAGATCAGACCATGTTGCGTTCCATGATGGCAGTGGCTGCAATCGCACTCGGCGCCGCCGGGGCCGAGGCCCAGTATTCCGGCTCCATGCTGCGCGCGGGCGAGGTCTTCACCGGCGAGATCAGCAACCGCAATGCTCCGATGGAGGACGGCATCTATGTCGATTGCCTCAATCTCGATACCCAGGCCGGCCAGAACTACACGGTGACGGTTCAGGCCGCTGAGTTCGACGTGTTCATCATGTCGGGCGAGGGCGGGTGCGAGGCTTCTGCAGGCGCTGCCGATTTCAGCTATGAACGCCTCACCATTCCCGGCGATGGCCGGCGCTGGGCGATCTTCGTGCAGAATGATGTCCCCGACGATTTCGGGCGCTACCAGCTCGCGGTGAGCGGCCCGGGTGGCGGCTCGACGGCGGTCGCCTCTGCCGGGCAGGGCGCGGCGCCGGCCTCCGCGAATTCCCATGGCCGGGGCAGCCAGACCCACGCGGCGGCGTGGGCGGCCTTCCAAGCCGACAATTATAGCGAGGCCCTTCCCCTGATGGAGCTCGCGGCAGCTTCAGGCGATCACGAGTCCCAGTACGCCGTGGGGTATATGTACACGTTCGGGCTGGGCACGGCGCGCAACTACCTTCAGGCGGCAGAGTGGCTGCGCCGCGCGGCAGAGCAGGGCGACACCAACGCGCAGACCCTGCTGGTGCAGATAGCACCCAACATCTCCCAGGCCCTCTTCATCGACCATATCGACCGTTACGGGCCCGATACGTCCAGCTTTGCCATGTGGGCCGGCGATGTGGCCGAGTATTGCACGCTGCGCGGACCGAACTGCACCCAGCTTCGCGCCGATCTGCGCCGGGCCGAGCAGGCCAATAATCTGCGCGCGCAATCGGAGAGCATGGCCCGTATCTGGAACCTGCATGGCGGCGGGCAGAGCCAGGAACAGTTCTTTGCCCAGTCGCGGGCGCGCCTTGAATGTCTGCGCCGGGTGCGTCAGTCGATCCAGGCTCAAAATTCAGGTCAGCAGGACTGGCGTTACGTCAATACCTGCTGACGGTGAACGAATGTGCCCCCGCCCTTGGCGGGCGGGGGATTTGGCGCTAGTTCCGCGCGCATGAAGCTCTCCGATTTCGATTTCGACTTGCCTGAAGACCGCATTGCGCTGCGCCCGGCCCGGCCGCGCGATGCTGCGCGCCTGCTTCATGTCGCAAAAGGCGGAGCGCTTGGCGATCACACCATGCTTGAGCTACCGGGGCTCTTGCAGCCCGGCGACCTTCTGGTGCTGAACAATACCAGCGTCATTCCCGCCGCCCTGACCGGAGAGCGGCCCGCGCGCGACGCTGGTGGCGGCGGACCGGCGCGTATCGAGCTGAACCTGCACACACGCATGAGTGCCGATAGCTGGCGGGCTTTTGCTCGTCCTGCCAAGC
This sequence comes from Glycocaulis sp., assembly GCF_052168375.1. Classification (NCBI taxonomy): domain Bacteria; kingdom Pseudomonadati; phylum Pseudomonadota; class Alphaproteobacteria; order Maricaulales; family Maricaulaceae; genus Glycocaulis; species Glycocaulis sp. Next base: position 1,984 of record NZ_JBQLZR010000145.1, on the reverse strand, counting down.
GCCTGCGTCCGGGTGATGTGCTGCAGTTTGCCGCCGGCTTGTCTGCGCTGGTCCTCGAAAAGGCAGACGGCGGCGATATTGCGCTGGAATTCAACCGGTCAGGCGCGGCGCTTGATGAGGCTCTGGAGAGTGCCGGCAATCCCCCTTTGCCGCCTTATATCGCGTCGAAACGTGCGCCCGACGCGGCCGACCGCGATGACTATCAGACAATGTTTTCAGATCCTGCCCGCAAGGGCTCGGTCGCTGCGCCGACAGCCGGCCTGCACTTCACGCCGCGCCTGTTCGATGCGCTCGCCGCGCGCGGTGTCAACCATACCACGCTCACCCTGCATGTCGGCGCAGGCACCTTCCTGCCGGTGAAAACCGAGAATGTCGCCGAGCACACCATGCATGCCGAATGGTATGAGATCGGAGAGGACGCCGCTGCTGCCATCAATGCCGCCCGGGCCGCAGGCGGGCGCATCGTCCCGGTCGGCACCACGGCGCTGCGCACGCTGGAAAGCGCTGCCGATGCGCACGGCACGATAAAGGCGGGAAGCGCGGAGACGGCGATCTTCATCACGCCGGGCTATGATTTCCGTATCACCGACGCGCTGCTGACCAATTTTCACCTGCCTAAATCGACCCTGTTCATGCTGGTCAGCGCGCTTGCCGGCCTTGATGTGATGCGCGGCGCCTATGCCCATGCCATCGCACAGCACTACCGCTTCTTTTCCTATGGCGATGCCTGCCTGATCGAGCGGCGGTAGTCCTCCCGCTTCGTCATTCCGGAAAGCGCGGAGCGCTTATCCGGAACCCAGAGTCTTCAAAAAATCTGGGTTCCGGGTCTCCCCCGGATCAAGTCCGGGGTTCGCCTGGAATGACGAGGAAAGGGACGTCGGCGCGCGTGCGCCCTATAAATCAGGCCTTCTCGCGGCTGGCCTTCTTGCGCTCGTGCTCCAGCAGGAGCTTCTTGCGGATACGGATAGATTGCGGTGTCACCTCGACGAGCTCGTCGTCATTGATGAATTCCAGCGCATATTCCAGCGTCACGCGGACCGGCGGCACCAGCACGACGGCCTCGTCGGCGCCGGCGGCGCGGATATTGGTCAGCTTCTTGCCCTTGAGCGGGTTGACGATCATGTCTTCCTCGCGGGCATTGAGGCCGATGATCATGCCTTCATAGACTTCCGTTGCGTGGCCGATGAAGAGCTTGCCGCGCTCCTGGATATTCCATAGCGCGTAGGCGAGGGCCTTGCCGGTTTCCATCGAAATGATGGCGCCCTTGGGCCGCTGACCCACTTCGCCGGCCTGTTTGGGCCCGTAATGGTCAAAGCTGTGGAACATCAGGCCGGAGCCCTGGGTGAGGGTCAGGAATTCGGAGCGGAAGCCGATCAGGCCGCGCGTCGGGACGATGTAGTCCAGGCGCACCCGGCCATTGCCGTCCGGCACCATGTTCTTCATCTCGGCCTTGCGCGAGCCGAGGCGTTCCATCACGCCGCCCTGGTGGATCTCCTCCACATCGATGGTGAGGTTCTCGTAAGGCTCGCTCTCGACGCCATCGACCATCTTGGTGATGACTTCCGGGCGGCCAACCGCCAGCTCGAAGCCTTCACGGCGCATCGTCTCGATCAGGATGGAGAGGTGCAGTTCGCCCCGGCCCGACACCTTGAACTTGTCGGCATCATCCAGCTGCACCACGCGCAGCGCGACGTTGTGGATCAGCTCGCGGTCGAGGCGCTCCTTGATATTGCGCGAGGTGACGAACTTGCCTTCGCGGCCCGCGAAGGGTGAATCGTTCACCTGGAACGTCATCGAGATGGTCGGCTCGTCGACCACCAGCGCGGGCAGGGCCTCGACATGCTCCGGATCGCACAGCGTGTCAGAGATGCTCAGCGGATCAATGCCGGAGAAGGTGACGATGTCGCCCGCGCTGGCGCTTTCCATTTCCACGCGCTCCAGCCCGTGAAAACCGAACACCTGCAGCACCTTGCCCTTGCGGGTC
>NZ_JBQLZR010000144.1:0-4615 GCF_052168375.1 Glycocaulis sp. | reverse complement strand
TCCCGAGCGCTGTGCTTTCGCGGAGTACCACGCCGTCGGCGCCATCACCGGCTGCCCTGTCACAGGAAACCGACGAGCCGGGTTCGCGCGCGGAGTGGGAAGAGGGTGTCGAGGAGCCGCAGAACGCCGAACCTCTGGTTCAGCAACAGCGCCGCGCCGCGCCCGGCGAGCTGAGTTCGCGCCCCGGCAGCGTCGTTGTCCTGCGCGGCCTCGACAAGGTAACGGCCCGGACCCGCGACTTCGAGATCAATGTCGGTGACACCTACCGCTTCGGTGCGCTGGACATCACGGTGCGCTATTGCCGCCGCCGCCCGCCCGAGGAGCCGCCTGAGGTCTTCGCCTTCCTGGAAATCGACGACCAGCGGACCGAAGGTTTTGGTTCGGGTGCGCAGGCGGATCGCCTGTTCTCGGGCTGGATGTTTGCGTCCAACCCGGCGCTCAACGCGCTCGATCATCCGGTCTATGACGTCTGGGTGATCGACTGCAGGGCCTGAGCCCCGCTGAGGCCCTCCGGCATCGCAAAGAAATCGCCTTGCGCATTGAGCGCGATACGTAGCTGGCGATGATACGCCTTGCGCGAGATCGTCTCCGCGCCAAAGCGTTGCAGATGGTCTGTAATGAACTGCGTGTCGAGTAGCACGAAATCACCGGCAACAAGGCGCGCTACGAGGTGCACCAGAGCCACCTTTGAAGCATCGGTGCGGCGCGAGAACATGCTCTCACCGAAGAAGGCGCCGCCAAGGCTTACCCCGTATAGCCCGCCGGCCAGCTCGCCATCCTGCCAGCATTCGAGGGAATGGGCGTGGCCCTGCTCGTGCAACTCGCCATAGAGATGGCGGATCGGATCGTTGATCCAGGTGTTTTCCCGCCCCCTGGCCGGTGCGGCGCACTGGTCGACCACTACGGAAAAGCACCGGTTTACCGTCACATGGAAACGGTCCTTGCGGACTGTCTTGGCAAGGCTTTTCGGGATGTGGAAGCGGTCCAGCGCAATAACGCCGCGCTCATCGGGATCGAGCAGGAAAACGCGCGGATCATCCCGGTCTTCGGCCATCGGGAAGACACCGCGCGCATAGCATTCCAGCAGTTCCTTTGCGCCAAACCCGCGCACTTAACTGGTGCTCCGGGGGGCGGTGGAACCGTCTGGGTGTCTCCCCCCGTTTAAGGGGGGAGTGCCGCGAAGCGGCGAGGGGGGGATTGAAAAAATGCTCCCCCCTCCGTCTCGCTTGTGCTCGACACCTCCCCCGTAAACGGGGGAGGACATCGCAACCGTCATGCGTTCCGAAGCCAAGCCTAGGCCTTTGCGTTGCGCTCGGCGAGCCAGCTCTCAAGCCAGCGGATATGGTAATCGCCGCTGATGAAATCAGGCTCCTCGAGAAGGTCGAGGTGCAGCGGGATCGTGGTCTCCACGCCGCCGATGACCATCTCCTTCAACGCGCGTTTCAGGCGCATGATGGCTTCGTGCCGGTCGCGTCCGTGCACGATCAGCTTGCCGATCAGGCTGTCATAATAGGGCGGGATCGAGTAGCCGGCATAAAGGCCGGAATCGAGGCGCACGCCCGGTCCGCCGGGAGCATGGAACTCGGTCACGCGGCCCGGCGACGGGGTGAAGGTATAGGGATTTTCGGCATTGATCCGGCATTCGATGGACCAGCCATTCACCTTCACGTCTTCCTGACGGATATCGAGCTTTTCGCCCGCAGCGACGCGGATCTGCTCGCGCACCAGATCTATGCCGGTGATCAGCTCGGTGACCGGGTGTTCCACCTGGAGGCGGGTATTCATCTCGATGAAGAAGAACTCGCCATTCTCGTAGAGGAACTCCACGGTGCCTGCGCCGCGATAGCCGATCGTGCCGACGGCCTTGCGCACAATCTCGCCAATGCGCGAGCGCTCCTCAGGTGTCAGCGCTACGGAAGGCGCTTCTTCGAGAATTTTCTGGTGGCGGCGTTGCAGCGAACAATCGCGCTCGGCCAGGTGGAGCACATTGCCGTGCTCGTCGGCCAAGACCTGAATCTCGATATGGCGCGGCTTGCCCAGATAGCGCTCGATATAGACCGCGCCATCTCCGAAAGCGGCCTTGGCTTCGGTAGAGGCTGTCTGCAGGGCGCTTTCCAGCTTGTCTTCGGTTTCAGCGACCTTCATGCCGCGCCCGCCACCACCGGCGGCAGCCTTGATAAGGACGGGGAAGCCGACCTCGCGGGCCACCTTGCGGGCCTCGTCCATGTCGGAAATCGCGCCATCAGAACCGGGGACAACCGGGATGCCAGCCTCCACGGCGGCTTTCTTGGCGGTGATCTTGTCACCCATCAGGCGGATGGTTTCCGGCTTCGGACCGATAAAGGTCAGGCCGTGCGCCTCGACGATTTCGGCAAAGCGGGCATTTTCCGACAGGAAGCCATAGCCGGGGTGGATGGCCTGCGCGCCGGTGATCTCGGCGGCGGCGATGATGGCAGGGATGTGCAGGTATGAACGGCCGGCCGGGGGCGGGCCAAGGCAAACGCTTTCATCGGCCAGCTTGACGTGCATGGCCTCAGAATCGGCTTCCGAGTGCACGGCCACTGTGCGGATGCCCATTTCCTGGCAGGCCCGGTGCACGCGCAGGGCGATCTCGCCCCGGTTCGCGATCAGGATTTTCTCAAACATCGGCCCGCTCCTAGATGAGGGTGAAGAGCGGCTCGCCATATTCGACAGGCTGGGCGTCACCGACCAGCAATTCGCCGATCTTGCCCGCGCGCGGCGCCGTGATCGGGTTGAAGGTCTTCATCGCCTCGATCAGCAGGATGGTGTCGCCTTCCTTCACGCTCTGGCCCGGCTTGACGAAATTGTCGGCCGACGGGTCGGGGCGCAGGTAAACGGTGCCGACCATCGGCGAGTTGACGGCGTTCGCAGCCTTGGCGGCAGCCGGAACGGCATCACCAGCCGGGGCCGCAGCCGAGACCGCGGCCGGCGGCGCGCTGGCAGCAGCCACGGGCGCCGGCGCAGCGGCAACCGGAGCGGCCTGCGTGTAGACCGGTGCGGGCAGTTCGCGTGCCACGCGGATATGCAGCTCTCCTTGCGCGACCTCGATCTCGGTCAGCTCGGTATCGTTCAGGATATCGGCCAGTTGACGGATCAGTTTCGGGTCAATGCCGGGTTTGGAGGGCGTGGAAGCCATGTGCGGGAACCTTTATGCTTTCGTCTTCTGGCCGGATGCGCTGATCAGCGCATGGGCGGCCTCTATGCCGAGGATGTAGCTGCGGGCGCCGAAGCCGCTGATAGTACCGGATACGGCGCTGGAGACGTAGGAGTGATGGCGGAACGCCTCGCGTGCAGCCGGCTGGGACAGATGTATCTCTATGGCCGGAATGCGGATCGCCTTCAAGGCGTCGTGCAGCGCAACCGAGGTGTGGCCATAGCCGGCCGGATTGATGATGAGGGCCGAGGCTTCGCGCCCCGCCTCCTGCACCTGGTCGATCAGCACGCCTTCATGATTGGTCTGGCGGAAATCCACCGTGAGGCCGAGGAGGCCGGCGTGTTCGGCGCAGGCCGCCTCGATATCGGCCAGCGTGGCTGACCCGTATATCTCCGGCTCGCGCGTGCCGAGCAGGTTGAGATTCGGCCCGTTCAGGATGAAAAGTGGCCGTGTCACCTGTGTACCGTCCCCCGGCTGTTGCCCGCGATGCGCCGGGGTGGTGCAAATCCCTTGCCGCGGCGCCATATGTCGTTTCTACGACGCCTCACGCGGCATAAACAAGAACTACCGGCATTTTGAGGAGTGTCAGCCCATGACGGCCAGCCCCCGGACCGCAGACGAAAGCATCATTGAAGTGACGCTGAATGGCGAGGCCCGCGTCCTGCCTGCGGGCCTGTCGCTCGCTGCCATGCTCGAACATCTGGGGCTCGATCCGCGCAAAGTCGCCGTGGAACGAAATCTGGAGATCGCTGCCCGCTCGGCCTATGGCGAGATCGAAGTGAAAAACGGCGACAGGCTGGAAATCGTCCAGTTCGTGGGGGGAGGGTGACGATATGCAATTCCCCAAAGCCGCAGCCTTCGCAGCGTTGGCATCGGGTTCGGTGTTCGTCTCCGGCTGCACCAACGAAATGTCTTGTTGGGATCACGTAAACCGGGAGCTTCGTCTGGCCGAGGACGTCGTTGTGCTGAGCCCGGGCAGTTCGCACACGCTGGTTTTGTCGGTAGTTACCGATGGCTATTACGAGTTTGACACGTGGGGAGATATAGATGGGTGGATCAATTTCTCGCTTGCCGGTGGTGCTGGCCGATATATTCAGCGGCACGATCGCGACGTGGATTTTGAGAATCGCCCTGGTCGGATCCGCCACTCGGTTTCGGAAGCTGAGCCTTTGCTCATCACTGTAGAGATAACGTACTCGGATGATGGGGAGCGTCCGGTCATCAATTTCGGCGAACGCCGTTATCTGGTTCTGGAACCCGGAGAGACGGGATATTTTACGTTGAGCGCGCTCCTTGACGAACGCTTCAATAGCGTAATGTGTTCTGAATCGTATTTGAGAACGCGAAACTTCACTGTCATCGTCACTGATTAAGCAAAGCGGTGGAATGCATCCTGATGTGGACGGCAGGCGACCTGCTGGAAATCGTCCAGTTCGTGGG
>NZ_JBQLZR010000143.1:0-1121 GCF_052168375.1 Glycocaulis sp. | reverse complement strand
TGAGGAGGCCGAAGGCCGTCTCGAAGGACGAGGGCTGGCCTCCTTACCCCTCATTCCGAACGCGTGCGAAGCGAAGCGTCTCGAAGGGTGAAGGGGATCCCCGCCCCCATTCCGCCATAATCCGCCCCGACGCTGTTAACCATGAGCGGGCGGGATGTTTCAGACGATAGGGTAGACACGCAAAGCCGGGATGATCCCCACGGCACAGGCGGCGCGCTGGCGCGGGCCTTCATCATCCTTGGCATCATCCTGTTTCCGCCCGGCGTGATGCTGCCCCTGTTCGAGGCGCAAAGCCTCGTTGTGTTCCGGGCAAGCTATTCCATTCTGGACACGATCGCCGCCCTGATAGGCGCACGCGAGCCGGTCCTCGCGCTTCTCATCGCCACTTTCTCGCTGGGCACGCCGCTCCTGAAGGTTTCCGTCCTCTTAGCGATCCACCGCCTGCCGGTGTCGCGCGTCAACCCGGTTGCGATGCGGTGGATCGAGCTGTTGGGCAAGTGGTCCTTCACCGATGTCGTAGTCGTGGCCCTGGCAATCGTCATCTGGTCGAACGAGGCGCTTTCAACCGCCGCCAGCCAGCCCGGCCTCTGGTTCTTCGCCGCGAGCGCGCTCAGCCTGATGCTGGCATCGGGCGTGATGGCGCGGGATCTTCGCCTCAGCACCCATCAGACAGGGACAAGTCCAGCCGTTTGATCGTATCGTGGATGACTGCAGGCCTTGCGTATTTGCGGCCTGCCATCAAGAAGGGAGACAGTACATGGCCCGTCTTTTCAGCCTTTGCCTCGTCACGTTGGCCTTCCTCGGACTTGGCATTGCGCAAGCCGAAGCCCAGCGCCCGCCGGTTTCGACCCAAGGCGCAGCAACGTTCCAGAGCCAGAGCCAGACAGAGTCCGTGGTTTACCGGACGAGCTTTCCGGCCCTGCGCCACATCCAGTGCCAGCCCGCCGGCAATGATTTGAGTTCTGCCAGCTGCAGCGCAAGCGGTGCGCCCTATTGCCCCGCAACGGTGCTGTTCCGGGCTGGTGGCCGCGGTGCCTATCAGCAATGCGAGGCCAGTTGTGTCGTCCAGAGTTCGGCGGCTTCGTCGTCCGCCACCTGCCGGTGCACGTTCAATGGCGGCG
>NZ_JBQLZR010000142.1:0-12317 GCF_052168375.1 Glycocaulis sp. | reverse complement strand
GGCTCAGGCGCGGCCGTTGCGCGTCGTGTCGCTGGACTACTGCGCTGACCAGTATGTTCTGGGGCTTGCGGAGCGCGGGCAGATTGCAGCCGTCTCGATGGAAGCCCGAAACGATTATTCCTCCCATGCAGCCTTCGCTGAAGGGCTACTCCAGGTCCGTCCGCGCGCAAGTGATGTGCTCGGCCAGCGCCCTGACCTCGTCGTGCGCAGCTGGGGCGGTGATCCGCGGCTCCTCGCGATGCTGGAGCGGATGGGAAGTGGCGTTCACCAGATCGGGCCGGTTTCCAGTTTTGACGATATCCGCCGCGAAACCTTGCGGGCAGGCGAGGCGCTCGGCGCTGCCCAGCGCGCGGAAGCCTCTGTCGCGCGAATGGATGCCGCCCTCGCCCGCGCGCCGCGCCATCAAACTCGCTCGGCCCTCTACGTGACACCCGGCGGCGTGACCGGTGGGCAGGGCACCTTCGTGCACGCCCTCATTGAGGCGGCGGGGCTTGGCAATAGAGCTGGCGAGGCGAGCGGCTGGATCAGCCTGCCGCTGGAAGCGGTCGCAACCCAGACGCCAGACCTGCTCGTCACCGGTTTCATCAACAGCGATACCGACCGTGTCGACCGGTGGAGCGTCAGCCGCCATCCGGTCATGCGCCGGGCGCTGGATACGCGGCCCGTCTTCGCGCTGGAAACCGGGATCGTGGCGTGCCCGACCTGGCTGGCCGGCGAGGAGGCCGTGCGCCTTGGCGCATTCGCGCGCCGCCATTTGCCGGTTGCGGTGTCCGGGGCTCAGCCATGACACTCATAAAGACCCAACTCGCGTTTGCAGGGTTTGCGCTTTTTGCGGTCACGCTGGCGCTGTGCGCCGATGGCGGTTTGGGTGATCTCTGGCTCCTCCACGCGTCCGGAGAAGCCGGAGAGCTTGCCCGCGTACTGGTGCTGGAAATCCGGCTGCCGCGCATTCTTGCCGCTTTTGGCGTGGGCGCAGCCCTGGGACTGGCAGGGGCCGGGTTGCAGGGCCTGTTACGCAATCCGCTGGCCGATCCCGGCGTGCTGGGCGTTTCCGGTGCCTCGGCCCTGGGCGCGGTCATCGCCGTCTATTTCAATCTTGCCGCCTTGAGTGTCTGGGCCTTGCCGGGCCTTGCCATCGTGATGGCGCTGGGCGTGACGGCGTTGCTATATGTGCTCGGCGCGAGTTCGGTCTCGACAACGCGGCTGGTGCTTGTCGGCGTTGGCCTTTCCAGCCTTGCGGGATCGCTGATGGCGCTCCTGATGAACCTCGCGCCAAACCCGTTTTCGCTCTCCGATCTGGTCAACTGGCTTCTGGGCTCGGTGGCCAACCGTTCGTTTGCCGATCTCGGCTTTGCCCTTCCTTTCTGGATCGCCGGCTGCGTGCTGGTGCTGTTGGCCGCGAGGGGGCTTCGCGCCCTGACCCTTGGCGAGGACGGGGCGCGTGCCATCGGCGCGGATGTGGCCCGTGTGCGGCTGCTGGTCATTACCGGCAGCGCCCTCCTGACCGGGGCGAGCGTCGCAGTCGCCGGGATTATCGGCTTTGTCGGCATCGTCGCACCGCATCTTGTCCGCCCGCTGGTGCGTCACGATCCCGCCGCCCTGCTGGTCCCGTCGGCGCTGCTGGCGGGAAGCATGCTGGTGCTGGCCGACACCTTCGTCAGGGTCTTGCCCTTCGCGATTGAGATGAAGCTCGGGGTTGCTGCCGCTCTTGTTGGTGCGCCGGTCTTCATCTGGATTGCCGCGCGGACGCGGGGGATGGGGCAATGAGCGCACTTCTCGAGATCCGCAATGCCAGTGCGGGACATGATGCCGATCCGGTGTTGCGCGGGCTGAACCTCGCTGTCGGCGCGGGCGAGCTGGTCTGTCTTGTGGGTCCCAACGGGGCGGGAAAGTCGACCCTTTTGAAGCTCGCCGCCGGTATTCTCGAAGCGCGCGAAGGCTCTGTTGCCCTTTCCGGAAGGGAGATGTCCGGCCTTTCCGCCATCGAGCGGGCCCGCGCCATGGCGTGGCTGGCGCAAGAGCGCAGCTCGGCCTGGTCGCTGCGCGGGGTAGACATCGCCGCTCTGGGCCGCTTTGCGCGCGAGGGGCTGGCCTACGACCAGCTGCCTGAGACAGCGCGCGCACTTGTCGATGCCGCGATAGATCGCTGCGTGGCCAGCGCCTTTGCACACCGGCCACTGGATCGTCTGTCAGGCGGCGAGAAGGCTCGCCTGCATCTGGCACGCATCCTGGCTGCCGAGGCGCCACTGCTCCTTCTGGATGAGCCGCTGAACGCGCTCGATCCGCGTCACCAGCTCGACGTGATGGAGGTTCTTCGCGCCGAAACCGCCAGGGGCTGCGGCGTGGTGCTCGCCCTGCACGATCTCGCCATGGCCCGGCGTCAAGCGGACCGTGTGGTGGTGCTCGATGCTGGCCGCATCGTGGCGGACGGTCGGCCCGAAACCGCCCTCTCGCCTGACATTCTCGCCTCTGTTTTCGCCGTAAAGCGTGCCGCCGATGGCGGCTTTGCTCCGATCTGATCTCACAAAAGGATACAGAATAATGATTTCCATAAGTCTTATTGCTCTGGCTGCCGCCATTGCTCACGAAGGCAACGAGATTTCCGACGTCGTCGTTGTTACCGGCACGCGGGTTCCTGTCGAAGCGGAGCGTCTGCCTGCCCGGGTCGATACGCTCACCCGTGAGACAATCGAGATCGAAGGCCTTACAGAGCTTGCGAGCGCACTGGCCCGCTATCCGGGCGTTTCGACTGTCCAGTCTGGCGGTATTGGCGCGGCAACCTCGGTCTTCATGCGGGGCGCCAATGCCAAGCACACGCTCGTTCTCTTCGACGGAATCCGGGTGAATGATGCTTCAACGCCTGCGGGGCAGTTCGATGCCGGTCAGGATACGCTGGGCGCACTCGATCGGGTCGAGATCGCGCGGGGGCCGCTTTCAGCGCTCTACGGCTCTGATGCCATTGGCGGGGTAATCAACCTCATTCCGCGGCAGGGCGCAGAAACCGGCTTTGCGCCCTATCTTGACCTGTCGGCGGGGTCGTTCAACACGCTGCGCCTGCTGGCGGGCGCATCGGGCACGCACGGCGCTCTGGAATACGGCTTCAGCGCCGAGCACCAGGAAAGCGATGGTTTCAACGTAACGCCGTCGCGGATGGTGCTTGCGGGCAATGAACGCGATGGCGGCGAGATCACCACCTTTACCGCGACGGCGCGGTATGCGCTGGGCGGCGGCTTCTCGCTTTCGGGCGTGCTGCGCCATCGCGAGTCTTCGAGCGCGTTTGATACGTTTTCCGGCGGTCCCGGCTTCTCACAGCGTGCTGACGCGCAAGGGCTGGAGCTTTTCCGCAATGACCAGACCCTCTGGCGGGCTGGGCTGGGCTGGGCCCGCGCTGATGGCCGGCTCACCTCGGATGTGCGCCTCGGCGAGGTGCGCCATGACCGGGAAAGCCGTGATGGCGGCGCCGTGACCGACACTTATGCAGGCCGCCGCCGTTTCGCCGAATGGCTCAATGTCTGGCAGCCGCAGGGCTTGGAGGCCCTTTCACCGGTCATCGCCTTCGGTCTTCAGACCGAACGCGATTCCATCACCACGGACACGGCGTTTGAAAACCCGCTTTCGCGGGCCGAGACCCATGCCGGCGGCTATGTGAATGTGCAGGCCCGTGCGGGCGAGAGCCTTGATCTCTCCGGTTCGGTGCGTGTCGACGATTTTGAGGGTTTCGGTACCGAAACCACCTGGTCGGTTGGCGCGGTGTGGTCTGTGCTGTCAAGCCCGGCGCAACTGTTTGCCCGCTATGGAACGGCCTTCAAGGCGCCGACGCTCTCGGAGCGCTTTGCAAGTTCGGCTTTCACCACGCCCAACCCGGACCTTCAACCGGAAACGGCGACAAGCTGGGAGATCGGGACCCGGGCGAGCGTTGCGGTTTCCGATGAGCGCGATCTCACCGTCTCCTTGAGCTATTTCGATACCGAAATCGAAAACCTCATCGAGAATGTGTTCGACTTTACCACTTTCACGGGGACCAACCGGAATGTCGGCCGTGCCGACCTGTCCGGTGTTGAATTTGCGTTGAGCGTCGATCTCACTTCCACGCTGCAAGCGGATGTCGACTATGCCTATGTGGAAGCCACCAATGCCGTCACTGGCGCACCGCTTCTGCGCCGCCCGCGTCACGCCTGGTCGGCGGGGCTGGTCTGGCGACCGGTTGATCAGCTCAGCGTGTCAGCGCGGTACCAGCGTACGGGCAGCCGGCGCGACGTGACCTACGACGATGGTGGATTTTTCGTCAGCGGAAACGCACCGGTCGAGGGCTATGACCTTGTCAGCCTGTCGGGCATCTGGCGGATCAATATGTCCGCCAGCGCCTATGTCACCGTTACAAACGCCTTTGATACTGTCTACGAGCAGCCAGCGGCCTTTGCCGGGGCGCCGCGCATGGTGATGGCGGGCGTCCGGGTCAGCTACTAGCCGTCATAGGGGCGCACGGACCGCACGGCCATCGCGTAGGCGGCATCGGCAAGATCGGTGTTCACGCGCTGGATTTCCATGCGCCCCTCGACCCAGACAGGTTCCCAGAGTTCGGAAAAGCTGACCGGTTCGGCCGATCGCAGATAGATGATCTGGTTGGGCGGTGGCGGGGGGTAGTGAATGCAGGCGCCGTGATAGGGCAGGAAGAGGAACTCGCTTGCCTGCCCGCGCTCGGCATAGTCGAGCGGCAGGATGTAGCCCGGCATCCGCACGATCAGCCCGTCAAGCTCTTCCACCACGTTGAACGTGCCGATCTGTTCGTCCCGGCGGGACTGGAACTGGCTCATCAAGGTAGGCGGCGCGCGCCCTTCCTCCAGTGCCAGGAGCATGTCCAGTTCGCCATCAGGCAAGAGATCACGCCAGTTCAGCAATTCTGCCGGTGCGTCAGGGTCGACGTAGAGATCGCCTTCGATCTGTGCTGCCAGCTCGGTGCCGGTTCCGGCGGGCTCGGGCGAGCACGATGCCAGACCGAAGGCGGCGATCAGCGATAGGGGCAGGAACTGACGCATGAACTAACGCTCCATCAGGAAGTCTGGCTGCGAGGTTAACGGGCCGCACACCCCGTTTTAACGGCATGTGACGCATAGTCGCTTCAGAACCGCAGAAAAAAGCGGCTGGAGGGTGTGATATGGGGTTTGCTGAAGCACGCGCAATCGCGCGCGAGCAACAGACAGCGCAGCGTGTGCGGGAAGCTGCACGCCTGCTGATTACGAGCAGTGCCAAGCAGGCGGTGCCGATGAATATCATCGGCGCGCTGGCAACAGGCGCCATGCTCTACACATCCGTTTCCCTGCCAGTGCTCAGTGTCTGGCTGACTGCGATGATTGCAGCCGCGCTTTTGCGCCTGATGTCCATCAACCGTGCGCGCAAGTCAGGCGAGGTGCCGACGCCCGGCGAGATGGCGGGCTACATGGTGTGCACCGCCTTTGTCGGGGCTCTCTGGGGCGGCGCAGGGTTCCTCCTGCCAGCCGATGCCTCGATGGGCGCGGTGCTCGCGGTCGCGGTGATGATCTCGGGCATGTCCGCCGGCGCTGCCATGACCTCTGCGGCCGAGCCGCGCGTGGTTCTTGCCTATAACGTGCCTTGCCTGTCACTGGCTGCGCTCTGGTATGCGTCCTTCGCGTCCGTAACGGGGTTTGTCCTTGCGGGCATGGCCCTGCTTTTCTTCGTCGTGACCACGCGCCTTGCCTCAACCTATCGCAAGAGCCTGGTTGAGACTGTCGAGGCCAATGCCAATCTTGAAGAGGCGCGCAACGAGGCCGAGGCCCAGCGAGAGGCGCTGGCCCGTCTGGCGGAACGTCACGAAGCTGCAGCTGGCAGCGCTGAAACCGCCGCGCGCAACAAGGCGGCCATGCTGGCCAATATGAGCCATGAGCTCGGTGCGCCGTTGAACTCCATTCTGGCGATGACGCAGATGCTTCAGGACGCCGCGCTGCCGGCAGATGCCCAGCGGATGGTGAAGCAGATTTCCCAGTCGGGTGACACGTTGGCGGGTCTCGTCTCCGAGATCATGGATGTTTCGCGCATCGAGGCCGGCAATTTCGAATTGCGCCTGGATGACTTCCCGGCCGAGCGTCTGCGTGAGCGCCTGGAGCGCTTCGGCACCCGGTGTGCTTCGCCGCGCGGCCTCGATTTCAAGCTCGACTTTGCGATTGACGGTCAGCTCAACGTCCGTGGCGACCAGGACCGCCTCGCGCAGATGGCCGAAATCTTTGTCGCCAATGCCGTGCGCTACACCGAAAGCGGCGAAGTGAGCGTTGCCTGCACCCTGAAGGAAGCGGGCAATGACGGAACCAGCCGTCTTCGCGTGACGGTCAGTGATACCGGGCGCGGGGTGCGTGAAATGTATCGTGCCCGCCTGTTTGATGTGTTCGCCGAGGAAGCGGCCCGTCCGGGCCCCGGGGGCGGCACCGGCCTGTCACTGCATCTGGCAAAGCGTATTGCCGGAATGATGGGCGGCGAGGTCGGCTATGAGCCTGCTGATCCGGGTTCGGTCTTCTGGTTCGAGGTTCCGGTGCGTGCCGCCAGCCGTCCGGGCCGGTCAGGCGACGAACGCCTTGCCTTTGCCAATCGCCGCTTGCGCATGCTCGTGTGTGAGGCCGATCCGGCCCGCCGGGCGGTGCTGCTGGGCTATCTGAAATCTTTCAACTGCGTGGTCAGCTGCGCGCCGGATGTCAGCGAGATGCTCGAGGGTCTTGGAGCCTCGGCCTATGACGCGATCATTCTCGGCCTCAACCTTGGCAGCGTCGAACCGGAAGACGCGGTGCAGGATGTTCGCATGCTGGCCTCCACCGCCTCTCTGACGCCGATCGTGCGTCTCGCGGCAGGCCTGCAGATTCCGGTTCAGCGTGCGGGCAGTGAAGTGCTGGTGCGTGCGCCGGTGACGTCCGAGCCGCTTCTGCAGGCTCTCGAAGAGGCGCTGGTGGAAGATCCCTCGGCTATCGCGTACCTGCGCCGTACGGCCTAGGCGGTTTCGCCCGCAACCCAGCGGACAAAGCCTGCTGCGCTGAGCGATGTCTCTGCCGGCAAGGCGAGGATGCAGGGTTCGTCATACGGGTGGAGGTCTGCCAGCCGGTCGCGTGCCTGGCCCGCGCGGGCCAGCGACGTCTTGAAAAGGGCGATGGTCTCGGCCTCCTCGCGCACCTCGCCGTCCCAGCGGAACACGGAATGTCCTGCCGGCAGGATGTTCGCGCAGGCGATGAAGCCCTCATCCAGCAAGGTGTGCGCTGCCTTTTGTGCCGCTTCCCTGTCAGGCCAGGTCGTATACAGCATTACAACGCTGCTCGAAGGCGGGTCTGTATGCGTCGTCATGGCCGCCTCACTTGCGATTTTGCGCCTCTGCCCGGATATAGCAGGTCAGAGGAGAGCATAGACCATGGCCAGCCTGCCGATCAAAGCCGCACCCGGAGACGCCAAGGGGGCACTTGTCCTGTTTTCGGGCGGGCAGGATTCGGCTGTCTGCCTTGCCCATGCGCTGGCCCATTATCCCCGTGTGGAAACAATCGGCTTTGACTATGGCCAGCGCCACCGCGTCGAACTCGAGGCGCGGGTGCAGCTTCGCCAGTCGATGTCAGCGCTGAAACCGGAATGGGGCGCAATACTCGGAGACGACGTGCTGGTCGATATCAGCGGGTATGGCCAGCTTGCCGAAAGCGCGCTGACGCGCGAGCGGGCCATTGAGATGGGGCAGAGCGGCCTTCCGACGAGCTTCGTACCCGGCCGCAATCTCGTCTTTCTGGTGATGGCGGCGGCCCATGCATGGCGGCGGGGCCTCGACGTTCTGGTCGGTGGCATGTGCCAGACCGATTATTCCGGCTATCCTGATTGCCGCGAAGAGACGTTGCTGGCGCAGGAGCGGGCGCTCTCTCTCGGCCTCGACATGCCGGTCAGCATCGACACGCCCCTGATGTTCCTGACCAAGGCGCAGACCTGGGTTCTGGCAGATCAGCTGGGCGGGCAGGCGCTTGTCGATGTGATCGTGGAAGATTCCCATACCTGCTATCTGGGTGACAGGCAGCACCGCCATGACTGGGGTTATGGTTGCGGTACCTGCCCGGCGTGTGAGCTGCGCGCAGCAGGCTGGAAGGAATGGGCAGCGGCATGACCTATTCGGTCAAGGAAACCTTCCTGACGGTGCAGGGTGAGGGCGGCCAGGCCGGGCGCGTCGCGGTCTTCCTGCGCTTTGCGGGCTGCAATCTGTGGAGCGGGCTGGAACGGGACCGGGAAAAGGCCGTGTGCCGGTTCTGCGATACCGATTTTGTCGGCACGAACGGGCCGGGTGGCGGAAAGTTTCCAGACGCGGGCGCGCTGGCAGCCCATGTGAAATCCTTCTGGCCGGGCGGCGGGCGTCCGCTGGTTGTCTGCACGGGCGGTGAACCGCTGCTTCAGCTGGATAAGGCCGCAATCGAGGCGCTGAAAGCGGAAGGCTTCGACATTGCGGTGGAGACCAATGGGACGGTTCAGGCGCCGCCGGGTATTGACTGGATCTGTGTCAGTCCAAAATCGACCGCGCCGCTGAAGCAGCGCTCCGGTCACGAGCTGAAGCTCGTCTATCCGCAGGCCGATGCCATGCCGGAAGCGTTTTCAGGCCTGGATTTCCTGAGCTTCCGCCTGCAGCCCATGGACGGGGCGAAGCAGATGGAAAACGCGAAGGCGGCATTTGAATACTGCCTCGCCCATCCGCAATGGAGCCTGTCGCTACAGACCCATAAATGGATCGGCGTGGATTAGGGATTTTGCGTAGACGCTTCAGTCGCGTTCGCGACGTCGCCGGTTGCGTTCCTCTTCCTCGTCGCTGGTAGTCACCACATCGACGGCGCCTTCCGCAACATTGCCGGCAACGCCCACCGTCGTGCCGACTATGGCGCCGGTGGCGGCAGCTGCGAGGCATCCGGGCAGCATGAGAAGGCTTGAGGCTGCAACAAGAGCCAAGAGGCGGGGCGTGAGGTTCGGGCGCATGACGGCTCCTGCTGTCTCTGAACGGTGCCGCACCCTGCCACGGTATGGTTAGCGAAGTATTGTGTAATGCATGGGGGTGCCGCCCCGCCAGTCCCGCCTGCGGCGGGACTGGCGAGGGGCGTTCAGCCTGCTACTTGCTGTCCACCATGACGATCTCGGATTCCTCGATCGCGGTGATGGTCAGTTCGGCCTCGTCCTTGATGGCTGCGCCGTCGCGGGCATCGAGCGCCACGCCATTGACCTCGATCTTGCCTGTTGCCGGGACAAGATAGGCATGCCGCCCGGCGTCGAGCGTGTAGCGGATGCTCTCGCCGGCCTTGACGGTCGCGCCAAGCACGCGGGCGTCAGCGCGGATGGGCAGGGCATCGGTGTCGCCGTCCCGGCCCGAGGCCAGCACGACCAGCTCGCCTGCGCGGTCATCCTTGGGGAAGGCCCGTGCGTTCCAGTAGGGTTCGCCGCCGCGCTGGTCGGGCAGTATCCATATCTGGAAGATACGGGTTGTCTCGTCCTCGCGATTGTACTCGGCGTGGCGGATGCCGGAGCCGGCGCTCATCACCTGCACGTCGCCTGCGACGGTGCGGCCCTGATTGCCAAGGCTGTCCATGTGCGTGATCGCGCCATCGCGTACATAGGTGATGATTTCCATCTCGGAGTGGGGATGCGGGTCAAAGCCCGTCCCGGCCCGGATGGCGTCATCATTCCAGACCCGGATATTGCCCCAGCCCATGCGGGACGGGTCGTAATACTGGCCGAAGCTGAAATGGTGCCTGGCGTTGAGCCAGGTGTTGGAAAAGCCGCCAAGGCTTGAAAATTCGCGCTTCACGATCATGGCTGACCTCCTTCTTGAAGCTCAAAACTGTGTCGAGCCGGAAGATAGGTCAGGCGGCTTTCTACCGTAATGGCTGCAACTTGCCGTTCAGTGTTGCGCAAATGGAAATAAAGCGGCGGATTGTTGCGAGGCGCGCTAGATGCGTTCGGTCACCTTGATGGCAATCCGGCAGCCGGTCTTGATGAGTGCGGAGAGCAGCGGATAGCCGGGCGCGGAATGGGCACCTTCCTCCACGGCGAGGTCCTTGTGGGCGGTTTCTTCTTCCTGATAGCGCGCAAAGTCTGCGGCCAGCTCTGTCTCGCCCATGGCCTGGAGTTCCTGAACCTGTTCGCCGTAATGGTTCTCGATGACGCTCTCCACGGCCTCGGTGCAGGCATGGGCTGCCTTCTCGCCCATCAGGGCGGTGGCGACGCCCAGGCCAAAGCCGGCAAGACGCCAGGCGGGACTCAGCAGGGTGGGGCGGACGCCGCGCTCTGCGATATAGCGGTCAAAGGCATCCAGATGGTCCTGTTCGTCAGCTTCCATGTGTTCGAGCTGGCGGGCGATGCGGGTCTTTGACGGCAGGCGGCCGAATACGGCGCGCTGGCCGCGATAGATCTGGACCGCGCCATACTCCCCGGCGTGATCGATACGGATCATGCGGGCGATGGCGTCGGCATTGCGGGCCGGGCCGGGGCGGCGGATAGCCATTAGCGGGGCCTCCTCAGTGCATGGATCAGGATGAATGCGGAAATGGCCGCCAACGTCAGCGAGATCAAGGCGTTCCAGCCCGCCATGGACACGCCGAGAAAGGACCATACGACCTCATTGCATTGCGGGACGGTGCGCGCGGTATCGAACAGCGCTTCCATCTGCTCCAGGCTGACGGGACCTGAGGTCACGCCCGAGCAGGACGGCGGCAGATCGAGGATATTGTACTCCACCAGAACGTGATGAGCGGCATGCCAGAGGCTGACAAGGCTGAGCACACCCACGAGCGCGACGCCCATTACCGCCGACAGGGCAGGCAGGCGGATGGCACGCTGTGCCAGAAAGACGGTGAGGCCACCGGCGGCGAGCGCCGCATGTGCCCAGCGCTGCGTCAGGCACATCGGGCAGGGCTGCAATCCGCCGATATGTTCAAACGCAAAGGCACCCGCGAGAAGGGCGAGGGAAACCAGCGCGGCAACCAGCGGCCAGTTGCGCGGCTGGAGTGCGATGCGCACGGGCGCAGGCAGGGCATCAAGACGGTTCATGCGGCCACTCTAGGCCGATTGAAAGCGCCGGGCGAGTGGGTGAACTGCCGCAGCGCCTAGCGGGTCTGGCGCTTCTGCCGACGGACCCGCCAGATCACCAGTGCGGCAATACAGGCAAGGCCCACAAGCCCGGTAATGGCGAGCGCCCAGAAGCCTTCGCGCAGGATCGCGCGCAAGGCGTCGACCAGAATGCCGATAAAGGCCGGGCCGAGCACGATGATCCCGCCATATAGGATCACGATCCACACCGTGCCGAGAAGGATACCGCCCAAAACGAGGAGCCCGTCACGATTGATGAGGCCCAGTGCCGCCAGTGCCAGCGCAATGCCCGGCGTGGTATTGGTCAGGGGCAGGGGCACCAGTATCGACAGGCAGAACAGGCAGAACATCACCCCGGCAATGCGGTGCGCGGTATCGCCGGACAGGAAGGCGAGGCGCGGTGCTGCAAAGGCCTCGATCCAGCCGAACCATTTGCGGGCTCCGGCGGCGGTCTTTTCCAGGTCGGCTTTCGACAGGCGGCGGCTGGCAAGACCGGACGGCAGCCAGAGTGCTTCCCGCCCGAGGGCCAGTTGTGCGCTGATTGCCAGCATGGGCAGGGCGACGATTTGCGGCACGCCGTAGAGGAAAGGCATGCAGACTGGCACGGCGAGAACGAACAGGACGACGCCGAAGGCCTGATCACCCAGTTCCTGCGTCAGCTCGCCAAGCGTCAGCCCGTCTGCCGGAGCCTGCGCCGCGATGCTTTCAAGGCGGGAGACCATGCCCGCCGCGCGTGTGGTGTCATCCATGATGAAGGGCCTTCAATTCTCGCGGGGGGTCGGATGCTGACGGGCCCCGTGTTTGGCATGTGGCGCAGGCCCCGTCCAGCGCGGCGGCTGGCACGGCTCGCCCTGTCCAATCCCTCTCGACGCGGCGTCATGCCTCGCCTATTAAACCGCTGGGCTACCCAAGCTGCGGGCGTGGCGGAATTGGTAGACGCAGCGGACTCAAAATCCGCCGGCCGCAAGGCCTTGCCGGTTCGATTCCGGCCGCCCGTACCAATTTTCTTCCTTTCTGGCCTCAAGCGCCGGCGGCGGCATCCGCCGCCTTGGCTATCCTCGCTTCGCTGCGGGCGCGCGGTCGCGCTAGCGGCGCTGCGCGCCGAAAGGCCAAAGGCCGCCCGAGCCTTTGCGAGGCGCGACGCACGGATGTGCGGAGCATCACTAAAAACCTCCGCGCGGTCGCGCTCTCAGGCTGCAAAGCAGCCTGTCAGGGCAAAGCCCGCCCGC